>JAPPHW010000220.1 GCA_028820945.1 Defluviicoccus sp. | reverse complement strand
CGGAAGGGGCGGGGGCGGGGTTCTACCGGAGCGCGGATTCGGGGCTGAGCTGGACCCGGCTGACGGGCGGACTGCCGGCGCGCATCGGGCCCGCGCCGCGCTCGATCGCGGTCGACCCGGGCTCGCCCGAGACCGTGTTCGTGGGTCTCAACGACGGGGAGATATGGGCCACGCGGGACGGCGGCGAGGCGTTCTCCCGCATTGCCGAGGGATTGCCGCCGGTGCTCGGGATCGCGCCGGTCCCGGGCTGAATACGACATGGCGGGACCGGAACGGCGGGACAGCTTCGACGGTATCGCCATCTTCGTTCGCGTGGCCCAGAGCGCCAGCTTCACGGAAGCGGCGCGCCATCTCGGGCTATCGGCATCCGGCGTCAGCCGGGCGATCGCGCGGCTGGAATCCAGGCTGGGAACCCGGCTGATCGACCGGACGACGCGGCGACTGTCGCTGACGGCGGAGGGTAGCGCCTATTTCGAGCGCTGTCGGAATATCCTCGCCGAACTCGACGCCGCCGAGGACGCTCTTGCCGAAGCGCGCGGCGTCCCCCGGGGACTTCTCCGGATCCAGGTGCCGCGCGGATTCGGCCGGACAGTCGTTGTGCCGGCGCTCGCCGGGTTTCTATCGCGCTACCCCGAGGTGACCGTCGATATGACCGTCAACGACGGCGCCATCGATCCCAGCGAGGAGGGGGTCGATGCCTCCTTCATACTCGGCGAGCCCGAGACCGGCCGCTTCGTCGCCCGCAGGATTTGCACCATCGGGTATGCCGTTTGCGCCGCGCCCAGCTACCTCGAGGCGTATGGCGAGCCCGTGGAACTCGGCGATCTGGTCGGGCACAGATGCCTCAACTACCTGCGTCCGCGTTCCGGGCGCCGACGCGACTGGACGCTGCGAAGCGGCGGAAAAGAGGTCTCGGTGCCGGTCGCCTCCGTACTCATAGCCAACGATATACAGGCGATCCACCAGGCGGCCCTGTCTGGGGCCGGGCTTGCCTATCTGATGGATTTCCTCATCGCCGACGATGTAGCGGCCGGCCGATTGAAGATCGTCCTGCCGGACCATGTGCTCCGCGGCGTACCGGTTTTCCTGTGCTATCCGCGGAACCCGCATCGGTCGCCGCGCCTGACCGCCTTCGTCGACTATCTCGGCGAGACGCTGGCCACTCCCGCGGAATGGCCGATCGACCGGTTGGTGGGCTCGATTATTGACTGACGCTCAATACAGTTTCTCTTGTTTGGCCCTTTGACGCATCAATGGCGAACGCTACCATCGATCCGCATCGCAATCTCATGCTCGCACGGTGGACCGGATGACCGGCGAATTCGAGCGCGAAACCATGGACCTGCCCACCGGGCCGGTGACGTATTTCGTGGCCGGAGCGGGGCACGATGTCGTCTATCTCCACCCGGCCGCTGGGATGCGAATTTCGGATGCGCTCCGCCGCCTCGCCACGCGATTTCGCGTCTGGGCGCCGGTGGTGCCTGGCTTCGACGGCACCGCCCTCCACGAAACAGTCGATACGATGCCGGCGCTCGCCGACCTGCTGGCGGCGTTCATCGAGAGCGGCCCGGGCCGGGCGGTCGATGTCGTGGGCAGCTCGCTGGGCGGCTGGCTCGGCGCATGGCTCGCGGTTCGTCATCCCGATCTTGTGGAACATCTTGTGCTCGCAGCGCCCGCCGGCTTCAGGCCGGCGGATGCACCGCCGCTCAGCTTCGAGCCCGAAGTCATGCGCGCCCAGCTCTACGCCCATCCCGAACGGGTGCCGCCCGACGACAAGCCGCCGGAGATGCGAAAGGCCAATGCCGAAGCCGTCGCCCGGTACGGGCTGGGCGGCTCGCATGACGCCGCGCTCCAGGCGCGGGTGACGGAGATCGCCTGCCAGACCCTGATCCTGCACGGCACGCTCGACGTGCGGGTTCTGGCAACGGGCGTCCAGATGCTGAAGGAACGAATTCCCAATTCGCAGCTGGTCTATGTCTACGACGCCGCTCACAGCCTGGAGCTCGATCAGCCCGAGCGCGTGGGAGCGCTGATCGAGGACTTCCTGGTCAGGGGCGAAGCCTTCATCGTCAACCAAGCGCTTCCGGAAATCGCGGACACGGCGGCGGGGAGCAGAGCATGAGGTTCTCGCAAACCCACCACATGCCCTACACCGATATCGACGAGGCCGGCCTCGGCTGGCCCATTTCCAACAGCCGGTTCGAAGCGCAGCGCGCCGTCGAAATGTTCCGCACCTATATCCACGCCAAGGTGCACGCGGAAGAATGCGGATTCGACGCGATCGGCTGCAACGAACACCATATGAGTCCGTTCGGCATGATGCCGAACCCCAACCTGATCGCGGCCTCGGTGACCGAGCGCACGACCACGGCCGAAATTCAGCTCAGCGGCAACATCGTGCCGCTGACCAATCCGATCCGGGTCGCGGAAGAATACGCGATGATCGACGTGATGAGCGGCGGCCGGCTGATGGCGGGCTTCATGCGCGGCATCCCGCACGAATACGTCGCCTACAATGTCGCGCCCGACGAGTCCTGGAGCCGCATGCGCGAGGCCGTGCAGCTGATCCTCAAGGCGTGGACCGAGCCGGAGCCGTTCGGTTGGGAGGGCGAGCACTACCGATTCCGCGCCGTCTCGATCTGGCCCAAGCCCGTCCAGGAACCACACCCACCGATCCTTATGTCTGGCGGCAGCCCCACGTCGGCCCGTTTCGCCGCCGAGCACAGGGCGGTCATGGGCATCCTGCGCGTGCTCAATTTCGACCAGGCGCTGCAGCTGATCGACATCTACAAGCGGAAGGCCCGCGAGGACGGTTGGGAACCCGGCCCCGACCGGTTCATGGTCGGCGTGCCGACGGCGGTCGCGGAGACCTTCGAGGAGGCCAAGCGCGAGCTGCACGACGGCACGCAGTATTTCTTCGACGTCCTCCAGGGCGGCATAAACCG
>JAPPHW010000257.1 GCA_028820945.1 Defluviicoccus sp. | reverse complement strand
TGTTCGCGGTCCGGGCGCGGGAATATAGCGGCGTCGGGTTCCTGCAGCTCAAGCTCGTGCTCATCGCCGTCGGGATCCTGTCGACGCTCGCGCTCTGCCGGTCCCACGGGTTCCTGCTCAAGGACGCCCCGCGCGCGCGTCTCGCCGGTCACGCCGTCGTTTCGACGGTCTGCTGGCTCGGAGCGCTGGTCTGCGGCCGGCTGATCGCGTTCGCCGGGGATTGAGGCTATTGCGTGGCTCCACGCGGCGATCCCGCCTCTCGCGCCAGCCGGCGACGCGGCTGTTTCTTTCCGTCGCCCTGCTGGCCGTCTTCCTTCCTCCGGCGCCGACAGCCGCCGACGCGCGCTTCGCCCGCCTCTCCCAGACCGGGATCGCCGCGATCGTACGCCACGCCCACGCCCCGGGAACCGGAGACCCGGCGAATTTCTCGCTCGACGATTGCGCAACCCAGCGCAATCTCGACGCCCGCGGCAAGGAGCAGGCGCGAAAGATCGGGGCGGCGATCCGCGCCGGCGGCGCGGTCGTCGACCGCGTCCTCACCAGCCAATGGTGCCGCTGCCGGGACACGGCCCGGCTTCTCGACCTGGCTCCGGTCGAGGACTTGCCCGCGCTCAATTCGTTCTTCCGCACCCCGTCCCGCGCCGGCCGGCAGACCGCGGAGCTCCGACAATTCCTCTCGGGCCTTCCGCCTGGCGAAACCGTGGTCCTGGTCACCCATTATGTGAACATCCGGGCGCTCACGGGACGGGCCGTCGCCTCGGGCGAGGTCCTCCTCCTCGAGATCGGGCGCAACGGGACGGTCTCGGCGATCGACGAGATCCTGATCCGCCCCCGGCACTGAGATCGGCCCGCGCCGACCGTGACGATGTGGGGGATGACGGGCCGACACGACGGAACGGGATCGGGGAAGAATGGTGGGCGCGGCTGGGATTGAACCAGCGACCCCTACGATGTCAACGTAGTGCTCTCCCGCTGAGCTACGCGCCCGGCCGCCGAGGGGAGGTTTCTATCGCTTCGGGCGCGCGCTTGGCAAGTGCGGGCACGGATGACAGGGCGGGTGCGATCCGCTAAATCTGTCCGGCCATGCAGAGTACCGTCAAGCTGCGTATCGAGGTCTCCGACCATCACGAAATCCTGTGGCCCGGCGAGCAGACGGCGCCGATCGTGCTCGCCTCGCCGCACAGCGGCGCCGCCTATCCGGAGGCTTTCGTCGCCGCCTCGCCGCTCGATCCGCTCGACCTCCGCCGGTCGGAGGATTGCTTCGTGGACGAGCTCTGGCTCGGCGCCCGGATGCTCGGCGTGCCGCTATTGCGCGCCACGTTCCCGCGCGCCTTCGTCGATGCCAACCGCGAGCCCTTCGAGCTCGACCCGGAGATGTTCGAGGACGCGCTGCCGCCTTACGTAAACATTAATTCGAGCCGCGTGGCCGCCGGTCTCGGGACCCTCGCGCGGGTGGTCGCGAGCGGCAAGGAGATATACGGCGGCAAGCTCCGCTTCGCCGACGCGCTGGAGCGGATCGAGACCTGCTACCGGCCCTATCACGCGGCGCTCCAGCGGCTGATCGATGCCACGCGCGACCGCTTCGGCTATTGCATCCTGATCGACTGCCACTCGATGCCGTCGGTCGGCGCCCCGATGGACCCCGACGCCGGGCGCGGTCGCGCGGACTTCATCCTGGGCGACGGTTTCGGCACCGCCTGCGAGGGAGCGATCGCCGATACCGTCGAACGGGCGCTCGAAGGCCACGGCTACCGCGTGACCCGCAACAAGCCCTTCGCAGGCGGCTACACCACCCGGCACTACGGACGACCGGGGGAAGGCGTGCATGCGCTCCAGATCGAGACCAACCGCGCGCTCTACATGGACGAGGACGCGATCGGACGGCTTCCGGCGCTGGCCGACGTCGCCGGGCACATGACATCCGTCGTGTCGGCTCTGATCCGCCTCGGCAGGGTGGACCTGGCCGCCGAATGACCGGCGCGGCGCTATCGACGGCCGGGATCGCCGTGCGCGACGCCGCGGAAGGCGACTTCGACGCGATCGCGGAGATCTACGCCCGGTACGTCCGCTGCGGCACCGCTTCGTTCGAGATCGAGCCGCCCGGAGCAGACACCCTGATCGAGCGGTGGCGCGGCGTGCTCGCGGCCGGGCTACCCTATCTGATCGCCGAGACCGGCGGCTCGGTCGCGGGTTTTGCCTACGCGACCCTGTACCGTCCGCGCCGCGCCTACCGCTTTACCGTCGAGCACTCGATCTACGTGCGCCAGGGCAACGTGCGGCGGGGAGTCGGGGGCGCGCTGATCGAGCCGTTGATCGAACGCTGCGCCGCGCTGGGCTATCGGCAGATGCTGGCGGTGATCGGCGATTCGGCGAACGCGGCGTCGATAGGCTTCCACAAGCGGCACGGCTTCCGCCACGCCGGAACCCTTCCTTCCGTCGGCTACAAGTTCGACCGCTGGGTCGACAGCGTACTGATGATCCGTCCCCTCGGGGACGGCGACGCCTCGCCGCCGCAGGGCCACCCCCCCTACTCCCGATAAAAAAGGGTGGCCGCCGGGAGGCGGCCACCAAATTGGGAGGAAACGTCCAAGAGCGCAAAGACGCATACGGTTCCCTTGGACGACGAAACCGCATGCCGCGGGCCGCAAATTACCCATGTGCCGGATGGGGTCAACGGGCAAATTGTCGCGGGTCGGGCCGCAACCGTTCGCCCGCCCGAACGGGGCGCCAGCGACGAATCGCGCCCAATCCCTTACGCGCCCGGCGGGCGCGTGCTACAAGACAGCCGGTGCCCGGCCGCGCGGCCTGCGGCGCCGCGTGCGTGCTTGGATAATCTGAACGAAATCAACGCATTATGTCCGACCGGCAATCCGGTTCGCGTATCGGCATCGATATCGGCGGCACTTAAATTGACCACTATTTTCGGATATCTGGACACCAGTACCCTTGAG
>JAPPHW010000062.1 GCA_028820945.1 Defluviicoccus sp. | reverse complement strand
GCGAGGCTCGGCGTGGCGCCGTAGGAGTCGATGAAGACGAGGATGCTGCCCGACAGCCAGCCGAACATCGCGGCGTGGATGCAGCACGTGCACACCGTAATCGCGACGAAGCGGCGGTCGGTGAACAGCACGCCGTAGTTGGGCAGCAGACGCCGCCGGCCGGACCCTTCCGGATCCCGGGCCGGCAGCGTTTCGGCGAGCCGATACCACACCAGGACGACGACGATCGCGCCATAGGCCGCCATGTAGACGAAGATCGCACGCCAGCCGAACCAGTCGGTGAGGACGCCGCCGGCGATCGGGTTGGCGACCGCGATGATGCCGAACGCCGCCATGATGTAGCTAAACACCTGCCCGGAGCGCTCCGGGCCGTAGATGTCGCGGACCACCGCGCGGGCGACGGCGGGCGCGGCGCCCGCGCCGATGCCCTGGACGATGCGGGACAGGACGAGCGTTTCGAAGGAGTCGGCGAAGACGGCCAGTATCGCGCCGAGCGTGAACACGCTCATCGACCACAGCAGGACGGAACGCCGTCCGAAGCGGTCGGACAGGGGCCCGTAGACCAGTTGAACCGCCGCGAAGGCATAGACGAATGCGCTCATCGACAGCTGTCCCGCGCCGGCGCCGACCGCGAATTCCGAACGGATGTCGGGGATCCCGGGAAACAGCGTGTCGATCGTCGATGCGTGCAACGCCATCAACATGGTCAACGTGATACCGAGAAGAACGGAATGCAGCTTCATGCCGAGCGACGGGCCTCCCGGGTCGGGCGCGGTGCCGGAGTTTAGCGGATTCGGACGGTGCGGCCCTTGCGTCGGCGCCGGCGGCCGTGGTTCGATCCGGACAGCGGGCGGGAGAGACTTCCGATGGCATCGAACGGCATTCCGGAGATCGACATCGCGCCGATGCTCGCCGGCGATCCGGCGGGAAAGCGGCGCATCGCCGAACGGGTGGGGGACGCGCTGGAGACGATCGGATTCTTCACCATCGTGGGTCACGGCGTCCCCGACCGCGTGGTCGGCGACGCGCGCGATCTCGCATACGAGTTCTTCGCCCTGCCGCTGGAAGAGAAGATGCGGGTGCCGCGCCCCAGCATCGCCGCGACCAGGGGCTACGATCCGCCCGCGAACCAGAAGCTGGCGGCGACGCTCGGTAACGAGTCCCCGCCCGACCTCCAGGAAATGTTCGGCATGGGCGATTTCGACGTGCCGGACGAGCCCTACTACACCGAGGGTCACGGCAAGGATTTCTTCTCTCCCAATTTGTGGCCGGAACGGCCGGCGGGGATGCGCAAGGCCTTCGAGACCTATTACCGGGCGCTGAGCGGCATCGGAGACCAGCTGATGCGCGTCTTCGCGATCGCGCTCGGGATCGACGAGCGTTTTTTCGACGACAAGATCGCGCGCTCGATCAGCCACATCCGCTTCAACAAGTACATGGCCCAGAAGGAAGCGCCGCTGCCCGGCCAGCTGCGCGCCGGCGCCCACACGGACTACGGAACGCTGACAATCCTCTACGGCGAGGACAGGCCGGGCGGTCTGCAGGCCTTCTCGCCGGACGGGGAGTGGATCGACGTTCGGCCGCCGCCCGGGACCTTCGTCGTCAATATCGGCGACATGATGGCGCGCTGGACCAACGACCGCTGGGTTTCCACGCTCCATCGGGTGGTCAACCCGCCGCGTAGCGAGGACCGGGCCGAACGGCTCTCGATCGCCTTTTTCCACCAGCCCGGCCACGATATCGAGATTCGCTGCATCGAGACCTGCCACGGACCCGGCAATCCGATCAGGTACCCGCCGGTGATCTACGGCGACTACCGGTTCGGAAAGGTGGTCAGCAGCCGCCTCGCGGAAGAAGAGGCGTCTCCGGACTCCGCCGTTCAGGACATCAAATCTATTTCGGTCCCGATCCCAGCCTCACGGGCGCGCCGGTAAATCGACCACGCCAGGGGCATGTCGACGCTCCCGAGCCCGGTCGGTATCGCCATGACGCGGTCCTCGTCGCTCAGGCGCCCGGGGCGGTTCCCGAGAACGATGTCGCCGAAGGAAACGAAGCTCTCGGGCAGACGCAAATCGGGCCGCCTCTGCGCCGCCGCGGCCCGAAGCCCCGCCCCGTTGTCGGCGACCAGACAGTCGATCGCTTCGAACGCCTCGTCCTCCCAGGCGGTCAGCACGTCGAGAGGTATGGCCAGCATACCGGGCGTCCACCAACCGGCCTTGAGCGGGCGCTCGGAGCCCTGCGGTATCGACGAGACGACGATGTCCATGTCGCGAACCGCATCCTCCGCGGTGTCCGCCGGAGTCAGCGTCCAGGGCCCCTCGTCCGCCATGTCGGCGCAAAACCCTTTCCGGCTTTCCCGCGTGCGCGACGCGACGAACACCTCCGTAAGGGTGGGAAACAGAGCCGCGAGCACCCTGAGCGACCACTTTCCGAGGCCGCCGCATCCGACCAGCCCGAGACGAACCGGGTCGCGACGCGCGCAATGCCTGGCGGCGACGGCGCCGCAGGCCGCTGTCCGCACCAGGGTGATCCACATCCCCTCCATGATCGCCACCGGATGCCCGTGCGCGGGGTCGTTGAGCACGATCAGGCCCGAGGAATCGGGAAATCCGGCGTTGTCCGGATAATAGGATATCCATTTCATCCCGAGCGCCTTCCCGTCGGCGACCCAGGCGGGCATGGCGTGCAGGAAGCTGTGCGGACGGCCGGGATGCACGCCCACCTTTACCGGCACCTCGACCTCGCCGCGCCCATCCATGCGATAGGTCTCTTCGACGATCTCGACGATCTCGGTGAGCGGCGGCGCCACCGCCTCGATGTCGGCGCGATCGAGAAGGAGCAGTTCGGGAGGCCGCGACGTCATGACGGTCATTCGACGACGAACAGTTCCCAGCCGGGCTCGGTCGACAGTATTTCGCACCCGTGCTCGCGTATGACGACGTGCTCTTCGGGATTCACCAGCCCGTCCGGACTCTCGATCTT
>JAPPHW010000381.1 GCA_028820945.1 Defluviicoccus sp. | reverse complement strand
TCGTGGCGACCGGCGCGATGGAGCAGCCCGTCGTGTTCCGCAACAACGACCTGCCCGGGATGATGCTCCCTTCGGCGGCGCAACGTCTGATCCGGCACTACGGCGTCCGGCCCGGCAACCGCGCGGTCGTCGCCACCGCGGGCCGGGACGGATATGCCGCGGCGCTCGACCTGCTCGAAGCCGGCGTCGAGGTGGCGGCGATCGTCGATCTTCGCCAGCACCCCGATCCGTCTCCGGAAGCTGCCGCGACCGCCGAGCGGGGGATCGGGGTTCTCGCCGGGCATACGCCGTCCGATGCCCGGAAGCACCGGGGCACCGGCCGCGTGCGCGCGCTCCAGGTTTCGCCGATCATCGGCACCGGGAGGTTCGGCAACGGCGGCGAGACGATCGCCTGCGACCTGGTGTGCATGAGCGCCGGCACGATGCCCGCGGTCCAGATCGCCTGCCACGCGGGCGCGCGGCTGGTCTACGACCGGGCGCTGTCCGGTCTCCGGATCGACCGCGTACCGGACGGCATTCTCGTCGCGGGCGCGGCCAACGGCCGCCACGGGCTCGAACCCACCATCGCCGACGGCCGCCGCGCGGGCCGGGCGGCGGCAAAGGCGCTCGGCCTGGAGGCGGGAGACGCGCCGGCGGTCCCCGCCGATCCCGGCCGGGTCCGCAACCATGCCTGGCCGATCTTTCCCCACCCCAGGGGCAAGGAGTTCGTCGATTTCGACGAGGACCTCACCGTCCGCGACCTCACCGATGCTGTTGACGAGGGCTATGACGGTATCGAGCTTGCGAAGCGCTACTCCACCGTCGGCATGGGCCCGTCTCAGGGACGCCATTCGGCGACCGCCGCGCTCCACGTCGTCTCCGGTACCGGCGGCGGGGATCGCGCCGAAATCGGCACGACCACAGTCCGGCCTCCGGTCAGCGGCGAGAAACTCGGCGTCCTGGCGGGGCGCGGCTTCGAGCCCGTCCGGCTCACGCCGATGCACCGCCGTCATGTCGAGGCTGGGGCCCAGACGATGGTCGCGGGAGACTGGCTGCGCCCCGCCTTCTACGGTCCCGAGACCGAGCGCGACCGTCTGGTGCAGGAAGAGGCGGCGCATGTACGGCGCGCGGTCGGGCTGATCGACGTCTCGACCCTCGGCGGGATCGAGATCCGCGGCCCCGATGCGGCCGCGTTCCTGGAGCGGATGTACACCTTCGCCTATCGGCGCCAGCCGGTCGGGCGGCTGCGCTACGTGCTGATGTGCGACGCGGCCGGGACGATAATCGACGACGGCGTCGCCTGCCGCCTCGGCGAGGAGCATTTCTACGTCACCGCCACCACCGGCGGGGCGGATCGCGTCCATCGCGAGATGCTGTGGCACAACGCGCAGTGGCGCCTCGACGTCGATATCGCCAACGTCACCGCCGCCTGGTGCGGGGTGAATATCGCGGGTCCGCGTTGCCGGGAAACGCTTGCCCGGATCGCGCCGGAAATCGATCTGTCGTCGGAGGGGTTTCCCTATCTCGCCGTGCGCGAAGGCCGGGTCGCGGATATTCCCGCCCGGCTGCTCCGGGTCGGCTTCGTCGGCGAGCTGGGATACGAGATCCACGTCCCCGCCGGGTTCGGCGAGGCGCTGTGGGACCGGCTGATGGAGGCGGGCGCGGCGGACGGGATCAGGCCCTTCGGGGTCGAGGCCCAGCGCCTGCTGCGGCTGGAGAAGGGCCACATCATCGTCGGGCAGGACACCGACGGGCTGACCACCCCGATGGAAGCCGACATGGAATGGGCGGTCAGACGGAGCAAGCCTTTCTTCGTCGGCGGCAGGGCGCTCGACGTCCACGACGGGAACCCCCTCATCCGCAAGCTCGCGGGATTCGTGCTGACCGACGCCGACGCCGCGCCGCCCGAAGAGTGTTGCTTGGTCGTCCGCGACGGGGAGATCGCGGGGCGCGTCACGTCCTCGATGCGGTCTCCCCATCTCGGGCGGGCCATCGGCCTCGCCTTCCTGCCGCCCGGCGATGCGGAGCCCGGCAGGCGATTCGAGATCCGGACGCCCGACGGCGGGACCGTATCGGCCGAAGTCGCTCCGCTGCCCTTCTACGACCCCGGCAACGCGCGGCAGGAGGGCCGATGACGGAACCCGAGGCATATGCGCGCCGCAGCTTCGTCTATCGCGAGCTCGCGGCTTGCGGGGCGCGATTCCGCAGGGCCGGCGGAGCCGCGGTGGCGGTCGACTTCGGAGAGCCCGAGGCCGAGCGGCGAGCCCTCGCGAGCCTCGGCCTGTGCGATCTCTCGCCGCTGCCCCGCGTCGGCTTCAGGGGCCCCGCCGCGCTCGACTGGCTGCGCGCGAGGCGGGTTCGCGGGCTCGACCGGGACAATCGGGCGGATATCCAGCGAAGCGGCGCGATCGCCGCCCGGCTGGCGTCCACCGAAGCGCTGATCCTGGGCAACCTGGCGGGGCGGGGCAATCTCTGCGACCGGCTCGAGGCGGCCCTCGACGATCGCCCCGAATCCGGCTGCTACAGGGCGATGCGACGCGACGGGAGCTTCCATTTCCTGCTCGCCGGGACCCATGCGGCCGACGCCATGGCGACGCTCTGCGGCGTCGATCTCCGGCCGCGCGCCTTTCCCGCGGGCAGCGTCGCCCAGACTTCGGTCGCGCGCATGTCCATGATCGTCATCGCCGTTTGGCTCGGCGAGATCCCCGCCTTCCACCTGCTCGGCGACAGCGCGTCGGCCTCCTATGCCTGGGGCGTGCTGGTCGACGCCATGGCGGAGTTCGACGGCAAGCCGGTCGGCCTTGACGCGGTGCGCGACGCGGTCGGCAACGGAGCCCATCCGGGTTAGCGGGACGCGTTCGCGTTCATTCCCGCGGCCCGCTGTCGCCCCGGACTTGTGCATTGTTGTTTTCGGCGCGGGCATTCTTCGCCACGCCTCTCCCTCCCCGTCGTCATGCCCGGACTTGTTCCATTGCTGTCCGGTTTAATTCCGGCGCGGATGTAG
>JAPPHW010000245.1 GCA_028820945.1 Defluviicoccus sp. | reverse complement strand
GAGGGGCGCAACCGCGCCGGCATGGTGCTGATCCAGGAACAGCAGATCTTCTCGGCCCGCGACGTGCAGAAGGGGGATGCCCGGCCGGGAGGCTACGTGACCACCGGCGGGCACGGCGGCATCCTCGGCGGCATTCCGCACGACGCGCCGCCGGTGCTGACCTATCTGCCGGGCGTGCGCCACAGCTACGACTCGGCGGTCAACATCGCCGGCCTGCCGGACGATGTCGAAGGTTCGCTGGTTCGGAACGGGAGACGGGAAGCCGTCACGGTGACCGTCAAGGATCGAGAGGGCGCGCTACGCGGCGTGGCGATCCCCAGCGTTTCCATCGTCAAGGACGGCAACTACCACGCGGACAGCGCGGATCCGGACCCCGGGCGCGAGGCCGACCTCAACGCGTCGATCGCGGACCGGCTGGCGAACGCGCCGCTGGCCGGTTTCGTCGTCGAGGGCCAGTCGCCATACGGCAGCATGACCGCGCCGGACCGTCACCGCCTGATGCAGCGCGCGGCGTTCGGCGGCATGCCGGTCGCCCGCGTGGGCCGCGGCAACAATGACGGGTTCACGGCGGGCACCGACATCTTCATCGGCGGCGGCAACCTCACCGCCACCAAGGCGCGGCTGCTTCTGATGGCCTGCATGATGAAATTCGGCGCGATGCCTGCGGCCGCCGATCCCGACGCCCCGACATCGGCTGAGCGCGACGCCCTGGCGGCGAAGGTCGCGGAGTATCAGGAGGTCTTCCGCACCCACTGAGCCGGGGCTATTCGGCGGCCATCGCTCCGCGCTCGGCGAGCGGGCCGAAGCCGGTGCTCTTCGTCCCCAGATCCGCGATCCGCGGCAGCACTTCCTTCGCGAGCAGGGTCATGCTCTTGGCCGTGGTCTTGTAGTCCATGTCGCCCGAGTGGAGCATCGCGATCAGGTGGCCGAACCCGCCCACCTTGTCGTAGAGCGCACGGATCTGCTCGACGACGGAGTCGGGCGTGCCGTAGATCGCAACGTGGTTCTCGCGGAAATAGGAAACGCCCTTTTTGCGGATCGCGTCGGTGCGTCCGCCGGAATAACGGCCGCTCAAGAAGTCGGCGTAGAGCTTGCGGCTGTTGTAGCCGGGCGGCGCGCGGAACTGCGGCTCCGACTTGTTGTGGGTGACGTACCAGAACACCCCCTCGATGACCTTTTCGGCCTCGGATTCCGTCTCGCCGACCGCGACCAGCGGCATGAAGGCAAACTGGTCGTCGGCGGGGTCCGGCAGCCCCTCGTCGCGGCAATATCGCCGTACGCCCTTGAACATCTTCGCGAGCCCGTCGACCGGGGTCAGGAACATCGCGAAGTTGTGTCCCCGCTCGACGGTTTTGCAGGCGTGGCCGAGGTCGCTGCCTCCGGTGGTCCAGACCGGCGGGTGCGGCTGCTGATAGGGCCGCGGCCAGACATTTACCTGGCGCTTATGGATCCACTTGCCCTCGTAGTTGAACGGCCCGTCATGGCTGGTCCAGGCGCGGATGCAGAGATCGATGGTCTCCCACAGACGCTCCTGGGTCTCGGTCGGATTGGCGTTCGACGCGAACAACTCGTAGGGCACCCCGCGCACGAACCCGCAATCGAGCCTGCCGTAGGAGATGTTGTCGATCATCGCCATCTCCTCGGCGCACCGGATGGGATCGGCGAGATTGGCCGCCGGGTTGCCGAGGATGCAGAGCCGGGCGTTCCGGGTCTGCCGGGCCAGGATGGCGAGCGGGATCGGGCCCGCGGCGTTGAGGCAGGTCGCGGTCTGATGGTGCTCGTTGATCATGCAATGCAGGCCGAGCTCGTCCGCCAGCAGATACTGGTCGAGATACATGTTGTAGAGATCGGCCCCGATCTTCGGGTCGTAATGCCGGCTCGGCAGGCTGAGGCGCATCGAGGTGAAGGAATCGTCGGGCGGCAGATGCGGCCAGGGAAATTCCGTGAAGTGATAGAGTTCCATGACGCTCCCTAACCCTTCCCGCCGCTCAGGAACGACGACACCGCGCTCATCGCCGCGTCCGGCTGCTCGATATGCGGATAATGGCCGGCCCCGGCGATGCTGACAAACCGCGACTCGGGTATCCGCGCCGCGTAGGCGCGGCCGTATTCGGGCCGGACGAACCGGTCTTCCTCACCCCACAGGACCAGCGTCGGGACGGAAATGCGGTGCAGCCGGTTCTTCAGTGCCGGGTTGTGGAAATAGGGATCCCAACACAGCCGCGCCGTGGTCTCGCGGTGACGGGCGACCTGCATCGCCTCGTCCTCGCTGAGCAGGGTCATGTCGTGCAGCGGGTCGCGGCGCGGGTTTGCGAACCTGATCGCTTTCACCCTGTCGAACGAGAGGAAATAGATGTCCTCGATGTCGCGGTCGTAGGCACCGCCGAGCTTGACGCCGAGAGCATCGACGAGAATCAGGCTCGACAGCCGTTCGCAGGTCTTGGTGGCCATTTCCGCGGCGATCCACCCCCCGAGAGAACAGCCCAGCAGCACGATATCGCGGAGATCGTAACGTTCGATCAGGTCGAGATAGATGTAGGCCACATCGTCGATGGTGCGCACGGTGTCGGGCAGCGGCGAGCCCCCGTAACCCGGCGCCCAGGGCAGGAATACTTCATGAGTCTGCGCCAACCGGTCCACGAGATCGAGCCGCGTCTCGTAAGCCTCGGCGCTCTGCAACAGGACAAGCGGCGGCCCGTTGCCGATCCGTTCGACCTCGATCCGCGCGGCCGGCAGTTCGACGGTTTCCCGGTGTCTCTCCATCCCCGCTCCGCTCCGCGAATACAACGCCGCGACGGACGGTTAGTATCGACGCACGGCCGGCCGGGCAAGCCGCCGCGGCGGCGCAGGGGAGAGAGCGAATGAAGATCGACGTGTTCAACCACATCATGGCCGCCGACGCGCTGGACAAGCTGGCGGCGTTTGTGCCGCCGCATTTCGTCAGGGTGCTGAGCGGCATTCCCACCATGCTCGACGTGGATGC
>JAPPHW010000040.1 GCA_028820945.1 Defluviicoccus sp. | reverse complement strand
CGCCGATGATGTCGAGCGCGCAGGTCTCCGAGGCGAGGATCCAGCCCTCTCCGATTCGTCCCAGCACCAGGGGCCGAACGCCCAGCGGGTCCCGCACGCCGATCATCGCCGTGTTGGTCATCGCCACGAGGGAATAGGCACCGACGATCTGTTCGAGGGCGTCCACCAGCCGATCCACCAACGCATCCTTCGACGACGTCGCGATCAGGTGGATGATGACCTCGGTGTCGGTGGTGGAGTGGAACAGGCATCCGCGCTCGACCAGCGCGCGGCGGATCCGGCGCGCATTGGTGAGGTTGCCGTTATGCCCGATCGCGAAACCGCCCGAGGACAGGTCGGCGAACAAAGGCTGGATATTGCGCAGCACCGCCTCGCCGGTTGTCGAATAGCGGTTGTGGCCCATCGCCCGGTCGCCCGGCAAACGCCGGATTACCGCCTCGTCGCTGAAATTCTCCCCCACTTCGCCGGGCGCGTGGTGGCTGTGGAACCGCGCCCCGTCGAAGGAGACGATCCCCGCCGCTTCCTGTCCCCGATGCTGGAGCGCGTGCAGGCCGAGCGCGGTCAGGGCGGCAGCATCGGCGTGATTCCACACGCCGAACACGCCGCATTCCTCGCGGGGCTTGTCGTCTGTCTCTGCCATGAAGAGGGCCATGCGCGCCACGTTCATCGGTTGGAGTTGAAGAGGCGGTCCATCTCGCGCCGCTCGTCCTTGCTGTAGCCGGATCTTTCCCGCGGCTCCGGCTTCTCCGGAACCGGTGTCATCAGCCGTTTCGCATCCTCCCCGGCATCGGCCGGCACCGTGGGCGCCATGTCTTCGGCGCCGCTCGCCCGGCGCCATTCCTCCGGCAGCAGGGATATCAGCGAGCGAGCGGTCCATCCCAGCAGCGGCGCGGTCCGGGAGCCCTGCAGCCACTCCGGCCGCTCGCTCTCGCGGGCCGGGATGTCGAGCAGGCGTTCCGCCACCAGGTAGGTGCCGGAGGTTATCACGATACCGAGCGCGAGCCCCGCTACCAGGCCCAGCGAGCGGTCGACCGCGCCGAGCGCGGTTCCCCGTACCCTCTCCGCGATCATGTGCGTCAGGACGGTAAAGAGCACCAGCCCGACGAGAAAGACCGATCCACCCGCCGCGAGGTCGGCGAGGAGGGGGCTCTCGATCCAGCCCCGCGCGGTCGGGCGGAGGAGCGGCAAACCGTAAACCGTCAGGATCGCCGCGCCGAGCCAGCTGCCGATCCCCAGCAGCACGCGCACCGCGCCGAGCCAGAGCCCCAGCAGCGCGGCCAGCACCACGATCGCGATCATCGCGAGGTCGAAAGGAGACACGTTATGCTTCCTGCCGCCGCGGCCAGCCCGCGTCGCCCGCCGGGAGGGGCGCGCCGAACATCGCCACAAGATCGTTCAAACGCTCGATCTGCGTTACCTGGATGTCCGACCCGCCCGGCGGCTCGCCGTTGCCGCGCGCCGGCGCGATGGCTCGCGAAAAACCGAGCTTCGCCGCTTCGCGCAGCCTGAGCGCCGGCCGACCGACACCGCGTACCTCTCCGCCCAGGCCGATTTCGCCGAACATGACGGCGTCCGCCGGCGCCGCCCGGTCGGAGGCGGCCGACAACACCGCCCCCGCCACCGCGAGATCGGCGGCAGGCTCGGCGATCCGCATTCCCCCCGCGACGTTGAGATAGACGTCGCGGCCGGCGAGGCCGATCCCGCAGCGGGTTTCGAGCACCGCCAGCACCATGGCGAGCCTCGCCGGATCGCAGCCCACCACCGCGCGCCGCGGCGTGGCGAGCGGGGAGGGGGCGACCAGCGCCTGGATCTCGACAAGGACAGGGCGCGTCCCCTCCATCCCGGCGAATACGGCGGCACCGGGGATGTCTTCCCGGCGCTCGGCGAGAAACAGCGCCGAGGGGTTGGCGACCTCGATCAGGCCGCGGCCCGTCATCTCGAACACGCCGATCTCGTCGGTCGGGCCGAAGCGGTTCTTCAGACCGCGCAGAACGCGGAATTCGTGGCCGCTCTTGCCTTCGAAATAGAACACGCCGTCGACCATGTGTTCGAGCACGCGCGGACCCGCGATGGAACCGTCCTTGGTGACGTGTCCGACCAGCAGCAGGCAAAAGCCGCGGCGCTTCGCGAGCTGGATCAGCTCCTGCGCGCTGGCGCGGACCTGGGCTACCGTTCCAGGCGCCGATTCCAGCGTGTCGACATACATCGTCTGGATCGAATCGACCACCACCGCCCGGGGCGACGCGCCGCTCTCGAGGGTCGTGGCGATATCGCGGACGCTGGTCGCGGCGGCGAGTCCCACCGGGGCGTCGCCGAGGCCGAGCCGCCGGGCGCGCAGGCGGATCTGGTCGATCGCCTCCTCGCCCGAGATGTAGACCACCGGCACCGTCCCGGCGAGCGCTCCCGCGACCTGCAGCAGCATGGTCGATTTGCCGATGCCGGGATCGCCCCCGATGAGCAACGCCGAGCCGTCCACCAGCCCGCCCCCGGTGACGCGGTCGAATTCCGCGATGCCGCTGGCGAGCCGCCGCGCGTCCGCATCGCTGCCCGCGAGCGGTACGAATTCGATTACCGCTCCTTGCCGCGTTCCCAGCCCGCGGGGCGCCGAGGGACGGGCCTGTTCCTCGACGATGGAATTCCATTCGCCGCAGGCATCGCACTTGCCGCTCCACTTGGGAAAGACGGCACCGCATTCCTGGCAGACATACCGGTTGGTCTGACGGGCCATTCTCGACGCCTCCCGCAGCGGGTTTCAGGCCGCGTGGACGGCCGTACGGATCGGACCTTCCGTCCGACCGTGGATGAACTGATCGACCGCCGCGTTGCCGCTCTCTTCGACGTCCCCGGCGGGACCGGCCCAGATGATCTTGCCGTCGTGAATCATCGCGATTCGGTCCGCGATCTTGCGCGCGCTCTCCATGTCATGGGTAATGGTAAGCGCGGTCGCACCCAGGCCCCGCACGCATTCCACGATCAGGTCGTTGATGATTTCGCCCATGATCGG
>JAPPHW010000420.1 GCA_028820945.1 Defluviicoccus sp. | reverse complement strand
GCGATCCAGTGGCGACGGACCGCCTTCGACGAAGAGCCCGATGCGGCGGATACCGACCGGACTCCGCGAGGGGAACGCTTCGACGTCCGGGCTCGGCTGATGGCGATGACGGAAGGACCGATGATCCGGATCTTCCTGTTCTTCGCCTTTACGTCGATGACGATCGGAGGCATCGCCGGATTCCTCGCGATCGCGATGATGCAGCTCTACGACGCCGACCTCGCGGGCGGGAATTTCTCGCTGACGGTGTTCATGGTCGCAATGGCCGGCGCGGTGCTGTTCGGCGGCGTGCTCGCGGACCGGATTTCCGCGCATGACCGGCTCGCGATGTGGACCGTGGCCGGCGGCGCGGCGGTGCTCGCGCTGCTCGCCTTCGGATTCGGCGGTTTCCTCACCGGGCTCGCGACAGTCGCCGCGAGTGCCTTTCTGCTCGGCGTATCGAGCCCGTCGCGCGATCTCATCGTGCGCGCCTCCGCCCCCGCCGAATCGCTCGGGCTCGCCTTCGGCTTCACCTCCACGGGACTCAGTATCGGTTTCGCGCTCGGGCCGATCGCGGTCGGCGGGCTGATGGATCTGGGCCGGCCCGACCTCGCCATTTTGGTGCTCGCGGCGGTCAGCGGGCTTGCCGCGCTCGCGCTCGCCGCGCGGCGGAGGACGGCGCCGGCGCAATGATCGCGGGCTCCGCGGAGCACCATCGCGCGGTCTGGCGCCTCTCCGTCCCGATCATCCTGTCCAACATATCGGTGCCGCTCCTCGGCGCCGTCGACACCGCCGTGGTCGGCCACCTGCCCGAACCCCACCATCTCGGCGCCGTGGCTCTCGGCAGCATGGTGTTCAACTTCATCTACTGGGGGTTCGGCTTTCTGCGCATGGGAACCGCCGGGCTGACCGCCCAGGCGCACGGCGCGGGAAATTCCGACGAAGTGCTGGCCGCCGTCGTCCGCGCGCTGACCATCGCGGGCGCGATAGCCTTCGTCACGCTTGCCGCCCAGACGCTGATCGTCGCCGCGGTCTTCGATCTCGTGGAGGCCAGCGCCGATGTCGAAAGCTCCGCGCGAACCTACGTGCTGACCAGGATCTGGGGGGCGCCGGCCGCGCTTTCCATATACGTCATCCTCGGCTGGTTCCTGGGCCTGCAGAACACGCGGGCCACGCTGTACGTCCAGCTCTGGATGAACGGCCTTAACATCGTCCTGGACGTCCTCTTCGTCGTCGGGTTCGGATGGGGCGTGTTCGGGGTCGCGCTGGCGACCGTGATCGCCGAGTTCGCGGGGCTCGCGCTCGCGCTGTGGCTGATGCGGCGGGCGCTGCGCGGGATCGCCGGCCGGCTCGACTGGAACCGGGTGCGGTCGCGCCGCCGGATGCGCATGACGCTCGGCCTCAATGCCGACATCTTCATCCGTACCGTATGCCTGGTTTTCGCTTTCGCTTATTTCACCGCCCAGGGTGCGCGTCTGGGTGACATCCTGCTCGCCGCCAACGCGGTTCTGATGAACTTCCAGCTCTTCATGGCGCACGGGCTCGACGGCTTCGCCCACGCGGCTCAGGCGATGGTGGGGCGCGCGGTTGGCGCCGCCGACCGGGCGGAGCTCCGGGCGGCGATCCGGGTCTCGTCGTTCTGGGCAATCGTGGCCGCCGCGGGCTTCGTGCTGGTCTACGCGGTGGCCGGCGAAGGGATCGTCGCGCTGCTCACCGGCATCGAGGAGGTGAGGGAGGCCGCCGGGGACTATCTCCTCTGGTCGGTCGCCATGCCCGCTCTGTCGGTGGCCGCGTTCCAGTTCGACGGCATTTTCCTCGGCGCGACGCTGGGGCGTCAGATGCGCAACATGATGATCCTTTCGGTCGCGGTCTATCTCGTCCTGTGCGCCTTTCTGATCCCCCTCTGGGGCAATCACGGCCTGTGGTTCGCCTTCGCCGTCTTCATGGCGTTGCGCGGGCTCACGCTTGGCGCCGTCTTTCCTGCGGTGGGGCGATCGATTCCTTCCTGAGCGGAGGTGCGATAGGACTGTACCCTGTCATTGCTCGTTCGGGTTGAGATGTCTTTGAGAAAATCGCACATTGGTGAGAGTTCGCACACCGACGGGAAGGAGTTCAGGTGGGCATTAGTGTGGTCGGGAGCTATCCCCATTACATCGCAGTATCGGACGATCTTGGGGCGCGGCGGTTCGATATCGGCTCCGTGGCCTGGTCAGCGTTGCCCGATTCGGCGACGCGTTGGGCGGCCAACCGGTATTTCCTGGACAGCATGATGAAGGCCCGAGACAAATTCGTTTGGGCGACAGATCCCAGACTGGCTCGCCCCGGCTCTTGGTTTTTTCAGGAGGTAAACTACCTGCGCTCGAAAGGCGTATCGTTGCCAACGCATCGGGCTTGGTTGCCATGATCGATATCGAGGGAGTTGGCATGGATCGCGAGAATGGAGAATCCACACGCGGGTGTTCTTCGGCGGAGGAGTTCCGTCGCTTTCTGATTGATCGGCTGGGAGGTGGGTGGAAGGTCAAGATCATCGCGCAAGTACCGAGCCCCCGCGAGAGTGGAGAGGTCATGTCGGTCGCCGCGGAAGCGTCGAATGCCGACAGTGTCACGGTGCACGTTACCCATGATCGCGGTGCAGATGTCGTCTTGCTGTCACTCGGCGGCGATTCCCAAATACCTTTCGAGGATCTCGCCGTGGCCAAGGGGAAGATCGACATGAGTGAGCTCATTCACTTGGGTATCCAGGCGCTGACGAACCCGCCCGGCAATCCCGCGTTCGATTTGGAAACGACTCTCCGGCTGATTCGCGAATGGGACGACGATTTGGCCGGCGACCTCGACCCGGCAAACCAAGGTATGGCGCAAGAGCTGAAAGACATAACCGAAGAGTTCGAAAGAGCCTTGGCAGCCCATTGCAAATTGAAGGAATAGGCCGCCAGCAGTTCTTGGCGACTTGCCCGTGCCGCCTTGCTGGCCCCATCGGCGGCGGCTAAGTTCCGATCGTCAAACGAAGGCGGGGAGGGCATCGTGGCGGACGACCTCGACATCTACGAAAAGCAGGGCTTCGGCAACCGCATCGGGTTCGGCGAG
>JAPPHW010000153.1 GCA_028820945.1 Defluviicoccus sp. | reverse complement strand
CTTCCTCCTTGACGTAGCTCGCCTTGACCAGCACCTCGCCGATCGCGGCCCCGGCGAGCTCCGTCATCTTCTCGACGCCGACCACCAGCACCCGGCGCGCCTTCCGGGCGGCGATGGCGTTCAGCCCCTGGTGGATCGCGGCCGATCCCGTGGCGCAGGCGTTTTCGACCCGGGTCGCGGGCTTGAACCGCAAATCGTCATGGGCCTGGAGCACCAGCGAGGAGGGGAATTCCTGGCGCACGAAGCCGCCGTTGCAATGGCCGATATAGATCTCGTCGATATCGCCCGGAGCGACGCCCGCGTCCTCGAGCGCGCCGACCGCGACCTCCGTTATCAGGGACTCGATGTCCCGGTCTTCGTGCTTGCCGAACTTCGTGTGGGACCAGCCCACGATGCATGCGGTCATGAGAAATTCCCGGATTGGAAGGCGCCCGCCTCGCGGGCCGCTCGTGTGTCCGCTATGATCGATTTGCGGCGGGAAATAATCAAGCGGGGAGGGGACCGGTGGCGGAAAACGCCTTCGCGGCGGTGCTGACCGGGCCGCGCAAGTTCGACTACCGCGAGGTGGCGATTCCCGAGATCGGCGCGGATGACGGCGTGCTCCGCATGGAGGCGGCGGGGCTCTGCGGCACCGACTACGAACAGTACGACGGACGCCTCGGCGCGTCCGGGCGCGGTATCTTTCCGATCGTCCCGGGGCACGAGATCTTCGGCTGGATCGACCGCGCGGGCGCCGGCGCGCTCGGGCGCTGGGGCGTCAGGGAAGGCGACCGGGTGATCGTCGAGACCTCGATCGGTTGCGGCGAATGCCGCTATTGCAAGGACAACCGCACGGTGCTGTGCGACAACAACATGGGCTACGGGCTGCGCATGGGATTCGACGTCCCGCCGCATCTCTGGGGCGGCTATGCCTCGCATCTCTACCTGCATCCCCGGACGCGGCTGCACAGGGCGCCGGACGACATTCCGACCGACGTGCTGAGCCTGTTCAACCCGCTTTCCAACGCGGTTCGATGGGCCGGCGAACGGCCGGGGACCCGGGCCGGCGACACGGTGGTCATAACCGGACCCGGACAGCGCGGCCTGCTCTCCGTCGTGGTCGCGCGCGAATTGGGCGCCGAGCAGGTGATCGTCACCGGCACCGGCGCCGATGCGAGGCGGCTGGAGCTCGCCCGCGAGCTGGGCGCCGACGCGACGATCGATGTCGACCGGGAAGACCCGGTGGAGCGGGTCCTCGCTCTGACCGGAGGCCATGGCGCGGATGTCGTGGTCGATGTCTCCGCGCATGCGACCGAGCCGCTGCTCCAGGCGGTCGACATGGTGCGCAAGGGCGGAAATGTCGTCGTCGCCGGGCTCAAGACCGACAACGCGCTCGACAACCTCTATACCGACAAGCTGGTCTTTCGCGAGATCTCCCTGCTCGGCGTGCTCTCGTCCGACTGGGTCGACACGGTGAAGGCGATCGACATCCTGAAAGCCCGCTGGCGTGACCTCGCCGTCCTCTGCACGCACAACTACGGAATCGGCGAGGCGGAGAAGGCGGTCCGCGTGCTCGGCCGCGAGATCGAGGACGGCCCCGAACCGGTCCACATCCACATCGACACCGCCGAAGCGCCCTGACCGGCTTCGCGGCAAATCGTTCCAGTCGTACGCCATCCATCCCTCCTTGCCGTCCCGACATCGGGTAGACAAATCGCTACCGGGTCGACATTCGCGTTCCGCAAATGCCGGGCGGGAATGTCGACATTTGCCGACTCGACCGGCCCGTCGGCATTTCCGTGGGCAAAGACCGTTCGGAAATGCCGATGTACTGGCGCGGTCCCGCGTTATTGGTCCCGGCAACGGAAAGGGGCGCCGAAGTCACCGGCGCCCCCACTTCTCGACTGTGCGAAATCTACCCCAAAACGCGTCCCGAGTCAAGAGAAATTTTCTCGTTGAGATCAATTTTGCCGGCAAGCCGATCGCCGGCCGGACTATTCGTATGAGCGCGCTCTATCGGTAGAGGGGCAGCAAATCGCCCCGGTACGATCGGTGACCCGCGGTCTCCGTCGGCGGCTGCCCCGCCGGGCCGATGACGAAGGTGGCCGCGCCGGCGATCTTGCGGGCCAACTCCACGTCGAGCGGTATCTCGGTCGCTCCGGACGTTCGGACGGCGCCGAGCGGTTGGGGCGCGCTTTCCGGGGGGATCGCCCAAAGCTCGAACGATTGCGCGGCCGCACCCCACGCCCCTATGGGCCGGACCGAGAGCACGCCTTCGGCGGTGTCGGCCGAAACCAGCCAGGCGGGATTGTCGTCCGCCGACCGGAGCACCGCGACGTAACCCGGCGCGGTGGGCGCGTGGAGGACGATGACGGCGAGAAAGGCAATCGCGGCGAGGCTCGCGCCGAGCGCCCATTGCCGCCAGAAGGAGAGGTTGTTCCAGAGCGCGAAGCGCCGGCGGAAATCGAGGACCGGGTTTCCGTCGTCGAGCGGGTCCAAATGGGGCCGGTCAGTCCTCGACATAGGGAATTTCGTTCACGAAGTTCACCACGTCAGGGACGATCGGGCTGGACTGCTCCTCCAGTACATGCGCGACGAGTCCGGCGGCCCGGCCCACGACCGAGCATGCGCGCATCACCTCGACGGGAAACGCGATCTCGCTCAACACCGCGCCCAGGGCGCCGGTGACGTTGAGGGTCAGATGCCGTCCGGCGGCCTTGTCGACCTCCTCGCCCAGCATCTTGACCAGCGCGATGTAGTCGCCCCTGGCGCCGTTGGCCTCCGCGATCTCGAACAGGCGCGCCGCGCGGGGGTCTTCCGGCTTGTAGTACGGGTGCCCGAAGCCCGGGATGAAGCGCCGCTGGGCGCGGAAAGATGCGACCTTGTCGGCCAACCAGGCGCGCTTGTCGCCGTCCTGGGCCATGCAGTCCTGCAGGATCTGGCCGCAGCCCGCCATGGTGCCGGCGAACTTGTTCCCCACCATCAGCAGGCCCGAGGCGACCGGAACCTGCAGGTCGGTCGGCACCGCGTCGTGGACCAGCCGGGAGACCAGCGCCTGCGGCGTGATGCCGTGATCCATCAGGACGA
>JAPPHW010000031.1 GCA_028820945.1 Defluviicoccus sp. | reverse complement strand
AGGTCGGTCAGCAGCCGGGCGACGCCGCGCCGGATGCGGGCTTCCTCGGCGTCGCCCTCCCGGGCGTTCGGAGCGATTGCGGCGTCGGGCATCGGTCCCGTCGAACCTGGAACGAAACAGGATCATAGCAGCTTGGTACATAACGTGAACGAGCTCTGTTTGGAACCCGGGCGGAGGACGGCGGTGGCGGAGCGCGGGGGGCTGTGGCAGTTTCGCTGCCGATGACCGGCCGCAACCCGACTGGCGAGCCCGGCCCCGCGCCGGCCATCCTGCAGGTGCTGCCGGCCCTGAACGTGGGCGGGGTCGAGCGCGGGACCGTCGAGATCGCGCAAGCCATCGTCGAAGCGGGCTGGCGCGCGGTCGTCGCGTCTTCCGGCGGCCCCCTCGTCGCCGAGATCGAGCGCGCCGGCGGCGAGCATGTCGCCCTCCCGCTCGACAGTAAGAACCCGCTGACGATGTGGAGGAACGTCGGCCGACTCCACGGGTTGATCCGCGAGCGGGACATCGCGATCGTCCATGCGCGCAGCCGGGCGCCGGCGTGGAGCGCCCTTTACGCCGCCCGGCGCGGCGGCGCGCGCTTCCTTACCACGTTTCACGGCTTCTATTCGGCCCGCACGGGGCTCAAGCGCCGCTACAACGCCGTCATGGCGCGGGGCGAGCGCGTGATCGCGGTGTCCCGGTTCGTCGCCGAGCATGCCGCCGAGGTCTACGGGGTCCCGCATTCCAGTCTCAGGACCGTTCCCCGCGGTATCGACCCCGAACTCTTCGATCCCGCGCGGGTGTCGGAAGGGCGGGTGGCGCGGCTGCGCGAAGCGTGGCTCGCCGGCGGCGGGGGGCCGGTGGTCATGCTCCCCGGACGGCTGTCCCGCTGGAAGGGTCACGCGACGGCGGTGGAGGCGATGGCGCGGCTGAGCCGCGCCGACGTCCGCTGTCTGTTCGTCGGCGCCGAAGCGGGAAGCGGCGGTTACGGCGCGGTCGTCCGCAAGGCGATCGACGATGCGGGGCTTGCCGGGCGCGTGCGGTTCGCCGGCGTCTGCGATGACATGCCGGCCGCATATCTCCTCGCCGACGTCGTCCTGGTCGCGTCCACCGAACCCGAATCCTTCGGCCGCGTCGCCGTCGAGGCGCAGGCGATGGGCCGGCCCCTGGTCGCGGCGGAACACGGGAGCACGCGCGAGACCGTGATCGACGGCGAGACCGGACGGCTTGTGCCGCCGGGCGATGTCGGGGCGCTCGCCCGCGCGATCTCGGAGGCTCTCGATCTGCCGCCCGACCGGCGCGCGCAGAGGGCCGAAGCCGCGATGCGCCACGTCCGCACCCGGTTCACCCTGGAGGCCATGCGGCGGGGGACGCTTGCCGTCTATCGGGAGCTTCTGGACAAAACGCCGCGTTGACGCCGACCCGTACCCCCCTATCATCGACGCTGGCGGGACCGGGCTTCGAACGGGCGGACGGCGATTTCATGGCGAAAGGGAGAATGCTGCGCTTCGGCGCCTTCATGCGGCCGGTGACCATCCACACCGGGTCGTGGCGTTATCCCGGCGCCTACCCGGACGCCAATTTCAACTTCAAGCACATCAAGCGCTTCGCGCGGACGCTCGAACGCGGGCGGTTCGACGCTTTCTTCATGGCCGATCACCTCTCCGTCCTCAACATGCCCATGGAGGCGCTCAAGCGGAGCGCTACCGTCACCTCGTTCGAGCCGATGACGCTCCTGCCGGCGCTCGCCATGGCGACGGAGCGTCTCGGTCTGATCGCCACCGGCTCGACCACCTATGACGAGCCCTATCACGTCGCCCGGCGCTTCGCTTCGCTCGACCATATCAGCGGCGGGCGCGCGGGCTGGAACGTGGTCACCACCTCTAACCCGGACGCCTCGCGCAATTTCGGCCGCGAGGAGCATCTTGAGCACGCGCTCCGCTACAAGCGGGCGCGCGAGTTCTTCGATGTGGTGACCGGGTTGTGGGACAGTTGGGAGGACGATGCTTTCCTGCGCGACCAGGAGAGCGGCATCTTCTTCGATCCGGACAAACTCCACGTGCTGGGACACAAGGGCGAGTATTTCGACGTGCGGGGGCCGCTCAACATCGCCCGGCCGGTGCAGGGGTGGCCGGTCATCGTCCAGGCCGGCGCGTCCGATGCCGGGCGCCAGCTCGCTGCCGAGACCGCCGAGGCGGTGTTCGCTCCGGCGGCCAACCTCGAGGCCGGGCGGGCGTACTATGCCGACGTCAAGGGCCGGATGGAGAAGGCCGGGCGCGATCCCGACCAGATGAAGATCCTGCCGGGCTGCATGGTGGTGGTGGGCGATTCGCTCGACGAGGCGAAGGAGAAGCGCGCCCTGCTCGACAGCAAGGTGCATTTCGACAGCGCGATCGCCTCGCTCTCGATCTCGCTTGGCCACGACGCGTCGAAGTTCGACCCCGACGGGCCGCTGCCCGAGATCCCGGAGAGCAACGCGTCCAAATCGGGGCGCGATCGCGCGATCGCGCTGGCGAAGCGCGAGAAACTGACGGTGCGCCAGCTCGCCCAGCGCTTCGGCGGTTATTCCGGGCTCTGCATCCTCGGCACGCCCGAGCGGATCGCCGACGAGATGGAGGAATGGCTCGAGACCCGGGGCAGCGACGGGTTCAACCTGATGTTCCCCTATCTGCCCGAGGGACTCGACGACTTCGTCGACCGCGTGGTGCCGGTGCTGCAGCGGCGCGGGTTGTTTCGCCGCGAATACGAAGGCGCTACGCTGCGGGAGAATCTGGGGCTGACGCGGCCCGGGAACCGGTACGTGCGATCCGATGCCTAAGATTCTGAGCGATGCCCAGCTTGCGCAGTGGCGCCGCATGGGCGCGGTCTGGCCGGTGGACCTCCTGTCGGCCGGGGAAGCGGACGGTCTCCGCGCGCGCTACGAGGCGCTCGACAGGAGCACCGAGGGCGGCGCGCAATCGCGCTACCGGATCAAGGCGCATCTTCCTTTTCCCTGGCTGTGGGCGGTGATCCGCCGGCCGCGCCTGGTCGACGCCATCGAGGATTTGCTGGGGCCGGACTTCGTGTGCTGGGGCTCGTCCTTCTTCGCCA
>JAPPHW010000305.1 GCA_028820945.1 Defluviicoccus sp. | reverse complement strand
ACGGCGAAAACGACGGCGGCGCCGACCCAGCGCCATGCGTCCTCGTTCCCGGCGTTCACTTCGCGAGCGCCCGCAGCACCTCGCGGTCGTCATGCATGATCTCTTCGGCGAGCGCCATCTGGCGAGCGAAATCGGGATCGTAAGGGGTCAGCCGGTAGCCCCCGTCCGGCGCCTCGGTGAGATAGAGCGTGTCGCCCTTCTTCACGCGGAGCCGGGTCATCGCCTCCTTGGTGAGAATCACGCCCGAAGACGAGCCCACGGTGGTGACCTTGAAGGAGAGCATCGGTTTCTCCCCAGTTATATAATCTATATTATATAGTAGGGACGCGGTATCGGTCAATGAGGCGAAAGGCGGCTCATTCTCCTCATCCTACGAGGAGAATTCGGTTGTCAAATGACGGGACCGCGCCATATTCTCCTCATTCGGAGAGGAGAATATGTATATCTGGGAGCGGCCGGACTGGCCCCGCCTGACCTGGGACGACGGACGGCTGCTTGAGCCGCTCGCGGCCGCGCGTCTGAAGCAGGGCCGATTCCTCGGAAGCATGGCAAGGCTCGGCTTCGACCTGAGGCTCGAAACGCGGCTGGAAGCGCTGACCGAAGATACCGTCAAGAGTTCCGAGATCGAAGGCGAGGTGCTCGACCGCGACAGCGTGCGGTCCTCGATCGCGCGCCGCCTCGGCATGCCCGACGCCGCCGTCGCGCCGGCCGACCGGCGGACCGAAGGCGTCGTCGAAGTGACGCTCGACGCGACGGAGAACCATGAGGCCTTGCTGACGCCCGAACGGTTGCTCGGCTGGCAGGCGGCGCTGTTTCCGACCGGTTACTCGGGAATGCACAGGGTCGGGACGGGCGCATGGCGAGACGACGCGGCAGGCCCGATGGAGGTCGTTTCCGGGCCGGTCGGCCGCCAGAGGGTGCACTATCGGGCGCCGCCGGCCCGGAGACTCGAGACCGAGATGCGGGCGTTCCTGGATTGGTTCAATCGCCGGGACCGGCCCGAGGGACTGCTGCGCGCCGGCCTCGCGCATCTCCGGTTCGTCACGATCCACCCGTTAGAGGACGGCAATGGCCGCGTCGCGCGCGCGATCGCCGATCTGGCGCTGGCGCAGTCGGAGAACTCGGGACAGCGCTTCTACAGCATGTCGAGTCAGATCCGGAAGGAACGGTCCGACTACTACGACATGCTCGAACGCTCGCAGAGGGGCGCGCTCGACGTCACCGGCTGGATGATCTGGTTCCTCGGCTGCTTCTCGCGCGCGCTCGACGGCGCCGATGAGGCGTGCGCGGATGTTCTGCGCAAGGCCGACTTCTGGCAACGCCGCGCCCGAGAGCCGTTCACCGAACGACAGAAGACGGTGCTCAACAGGTTGCTCGATGGATTCGAAGGCAAGCTCACGACAAGGAAATGGGCCGCGATCGGCAAGTGCTCGATAGCGACGGCACAGCGCGACATCAACGAACTGGTCAGGCGCGGAATCCTTCGCCGCAATCCGGGAGGCAGCAAGAACACCAGCTACGATCTGGCGATGTCGGCATGACGCCTTGGGAAATGTCAGGCACTTGTCGGCTTCCCCTCACGCCGCCGAATCGATGGCGGCTCCGAGGATGTCGGCGAGCTCTTCGATCTGCGCTTCCGTGATGATCAGCGGCGGCGAGAGGGCGATGGTGTCGCCGGTCTGACGCGTCATCAGCCCGCCGTGGAAGCAGTCGAGATAGACGTCGAAGGCGCGCGCCCCCGGCGCGCCCGGCCGCGGCGCCAGCTCGACCGCGCCCATCAGACCGATATTGCGGATGTCGATCACGTTGCGCCTGTCGCGGAGCCCGTGCAGCGCGTCCTCCCAAACCGGCTCGAGCGCCCTGGCGCGCTCGAACAGACCCTCCTCGGCATAGACCTCCAGCGTCGCGAGCCCCGCCGCGCAGGCCAGCGGATGGCCCGAATAGGTGTAGCCGTGGAACAGCTCCACCCCCGCCGGGCCCTCCATCAGCGTGTCGTAAATCCCCCGGCTCACGCCCACCGCCGACATCGGCACCGTCGCGTTGGTCAGCCCCTTGGCCATGGTGAGCATGTCGGGCTCGACGCCGAACCGCTCGGCGGCGAACGCCTCGCCCACGCGCCCGAAGCCGGTGATCACCTCGTCCAGGATCAGCAGGATGCCGTGCCGGTCGCAGATCTCCCGGATGCGCGCGAGATAGCCCATCGGCGGAACCAGCACCCCGGTCGAGCCCGCCACCGGCTCGACGACGACCGCGGCGATCGTCGACGGGTCGTGCAGCGCGCAGATGCGTTCCAGATCGTCGGCCAGATGCGCGCCCCATTCCGGCTGGCCGCGCGAGAAGGCCATCTTCTCCAGGTTATGGGTATGCGGCAGGTGGTCGACGCCCGACACCAGATTGCCGAACTGCTTGCGGTTGTTGGAGATGCCGCCGACCGCGGTGCCGCCGAAGCCGACCCCGTGATAGCCGCGCTCGCGCCCGATCAGCCGGGTCCGCGCCGCCTCGCCGTTCTGGCGGTGATAGGCGAGCGCGATCTTGAGCGCGGTATCGACCGCCTCCGAGCCCGAGTTGCAGAAGAACGCGTGGTCGAGGTCGCCCGGCATCAGGGTCGCGAGCCTCGCCGCGAGGTCGAACGCGCCCGGATGGCCGCACTGGAAGGCGGGCGCGTAGTCCATCGCGGCCGCCTGCTCCTGGATCGCGCGGACGATCTTGTCGCGCCCGTGGCCCGCGTTGACGCACCACATCCCGGCCGAGCCGTCGAGCACCTTGCGCCCGTCGTCGGTGGTGTAGTGCATGCCCTCCGCCGCGACGACGATCCGGGGCGCCGACTTGAACTGCCGGTTCGCCGTGAACGGCATGAAATAGGGTTCGAGCGTGTTTACCGTGCTGCGGCCCTCGTCCGGCATGGCGACCTCCCGTCCGGCGTGATGGATGGCCCGCAAGCTAACAAGCGCCCCGGAACGCGGCAAGCCAGGGAAAGGGGTTCGCGGCCTCTCTACCGTCATGCCCGGAACAAGTCCACTGCTGTCCGGTTCAGCTTTTGACACGGGCCTCGCGCCCGGGGGCGCGACCGTCTCCGCCCCCCGCTGTCACCCCG
>JAPPHW010000209.1 GCA_028820945.1 Defluviicoccus sp. | reverse complement strand
CGACATGTTCCGCAAGATGGAGACCCCGATCCTCGGCATGATCGAGAACATGTCGCTCTACGTGTGCGCCAATTGCGGGCACGAGGCGCACCTGTTCGGCCATGGCGGGGTGCGCGAGGCGGCGGAGCTTCTGGGCGTGCCGCTGCTGGCCGAGATCCCGCTCGACATCGACATACGCACGACGTCGGACGGCGGCGCCCCGATCGTCGTCTCCCGGCCGTCCTCTCCGTCGGCCGAGGCGTTCCGCGCGCTCGCCCGCGGCCTGATCGAGGACGGGCACGCGTGAACGGCGGCGACGGGCCGAGCTTCCCGCCGCTCTTCGAGGGGAGGGAGGTGGAACGGGGGATCGACCCCTTCGCCAAGGCCTGCGCCGAGGCCGCGCTCGGCTGCGACGCGGGCACGATTGTCTACTGCCTCGGCGCCGACCGGCTGGCGGCGGCGATGGTGTTCGCGCCCGAGGTGCCGCTGGAGGACGCGATGGCGATGCTGCCGGCCTGCGGGGTCGGATTCCAGAACGCGCTCGGCGCGCTGGCTCCGCCCGAGGTCGCGGTGCACCTGACCTGGGAGGGCGGCATCCTGGTCAACGGGGCGGCCTGCGGCGGGCTCAGGGTCGCGGCCTCGACGGCGGACCCCGACGCGGTGCCCGACTGGCTGGTCGTCGGGCTCACCGTACCGTTGATCCCGGAAGACCCCGATGCGCCGGGCGCCACGCCCGAGCGGACCTCGCTCTACGAGGAGGGCTGCGTCGAGGTCGCGCCCGACCGCCTGCTGGAGAGCTGGTCGCGCCACACGCTGGTCTGGATCAACCGCTGGACGGAGGAGGGGGCGGGGCCGCTGCACGCCGAATGGCGCGGGCTCGCGCACGGCATGGGCGAAGAGATCGCGCTGGACCGTCCGGGCGGGCCGATGCAAGGTACCTTCGTCGGCGTCGACGAACGCTTCGGCATGCTGCTGCGCCAGGGCAGTAAGACCCGGCTTTTGCCACTGACCGGACTTCTCGGGGGATGACGATGAACCTCGCCCGCGCGATCCATTTCGACGAGAGCGACATGCGGGTGTTCTACGCGCCGGCGCGGACCGGCGAGTGGTGCGTCTCGGGCGGGTTCGAGTTCTCCAACTGGAGCGAGGGCGACCTCGCCGGCAAGGCGCGCCAGGCCTTCGCCAACGGCTGGCTCGGGGTCGAGACGTTCGGCCGCGTCACCTTCGTCGCGGTGACCCGGATCGAGGCCGACGAGCTGGAGGCGCTGGCCGGGCGCCTGGCCGAGCATTTCGTCGAGATCTACGGCGCGCCGTCGGTCGAGGCGGCGCTCCCGGTCGCGCGCGAGGAGCTCGCCCAGATGGCCGACCTCTGCGAGGACCACGCGCCGAACACGCTGCTGACCGTCGCCCGCGAGCTCACCGACGCCGGGGTGAAGGAGAGCTACCGCGCCATCGAGGCCGACGACGCGGGGCTGGAGCAGTTCGCGATCCATCCGGACGGGGACGCGATGGGGTAGGGGGCGGCGGCAGCCGTCATGGCCAGGCTCGTTCCGCGCATCCACGTCTTGCGGCATCGCAGCGTGCGCCAGTTGTCGGGGGATTCTCCCTCCAAGCGTGCCCCCGTCATCTCCAAAATCCCTCCGATCTGCCGCGCAGTACCGACAAAATACTCCACCTCCTTCGGCCTGAGCGGGCGGCCCAATACGTCCCGTTCCCGGTACGACAGCTATTTCTTGAGGACCTGATAGCCGCCGAGGAGGTTAGGTCGAGACGGCGGCGTTGAGCAGGTTCTGCAGCGCCGGGTGGTTAGGAAAGTTCCTCCGTCGCTCCGCCCGAGCCCCGGATCCGCCCGAGATCGGCGAAATACGCCTCGACCGCCCGTGTGAGTATCGCGCCCGTCCCCGCCATCGCCCCGTTGTGGCCCAGCCCGGCGCGACTCGCATGCGGGCCTCAACGAAATCGAGGGCACCGGCACCGTCGGCGCCCTTTTTCCGTGCCCATCCCCTCGGAGCCGCGCCCATGGGCCTGTTCAAAACGACGCCGGGATCGGGATCGCGCCTGGTATGCCGTGCATAAGCTGTTTTTATACTGTATTATTTCCTTCAAGGAGATTTAGCAGCGAATGGACGGGTTCTGGGCAGCGCTGGGGCGGGCGGTCGGGCTGATCCTCGGCTGGGACGCGGATCTGATCGAGATCGTCGGGCTGTCGCTCCGGGTGACGTTGAGCGCGGTGGCGGTCGCCTGCCTGATCGGGCTGCCGCTCGGCGCGGCGGTGGGTGCCTTCCGGTTCCCGGGGCGGGCGGCCGCTTCGGTCGCGCTGAACGCGCTGATGGGGCTGCCGCCGGTGGTGGTGGGGCTGGTCGTCTACCTGATTCTGTCGGCGGCGGGGCCGCTCGGCGTGCTGGGGCTGCTCTACACGCCCGCCGCGATGATCGTCGCCCAGACGATCCTGGTGACGCCGATCGTCGCCGCGCTGACCCGCCAGCTGATCGAGGATCTCGACCGGGAGTATGCCGAGCAGTTCGCCTCGCTCGGGGTCGGCCCGCTGGCCCGCCTTGCCGCGCTCCTGTGGGACGCGCGCTACGGGCTGCTGACGGTGGCGCTCGCCGGGTTCGGCCGGGCGGTGGCCGAGGTCGGCGCGGTGATGATCGTCGGCGGCAACATCGACCACGCCACCCGGGTCATGACCACCGCCATCGCGCTCGAGACCTCGAAGGGCAACCTCGAGCTCGCGCTGGCGCTCGGCGTGGTGCTGGTGGCGCTCGCGGTCGCGGTGACCGGGGCGGTCATGACGCTCCGGGCGTCCGCGGTCAGGCTCGCCTATGCCTGAGGCGTCGCTCCTGAGCGCGCGCGGGCTCGTCTTCGAGGCCGGCGGCGGGCGGCTGATCGACGGCATCGACCTCGACATCCGCGCCGGTGCGAGGCTCGCGATCATGGGCGCGAACGGGGCCGGCAAGAGCCTGCTGCTCCGCCTGCTGCACGGGCTGATCGCGCCGGGAGCGGGGGAGATAAGGTGGCGCGGCCGCCCGCTCGACCGCGAGGCCCGCCGCGCCCAGGCGATGGTGTTCCAGCGCCCGGTGATGCTGCGCCGCTCGGTGCGCGCCAATCTCCGCTTCGCGCTGGCCGCGCGTGGGATCGCCGGCGCCG
>JAPPHW010000135.1 GCA_028820945.1 Defluviicoccus sp. | reverse complement strand
TCGCCATCGCGGTCCGCATACGCAACCAGTTCGGGCGCGTCGTCGCGATCGGCGTGACCGTGACGGTCGCGCTCTACGTCTCCATCAACATCGCCATGGTGATGGGGCTGGTCCCGGTGGTCGGAGCGCCCCTGCCCCTGATCTCCTATGGCGGGACCGCGATCCTCAGCGTGATGATCGGGTACGGTCTGCTGCTGTCGGCCAGCATCGACAGGGACGCCCTGATCGGCAAATCCGGGGCGTCGGCGGACGCCTGACGCCGGCCGGCGCGGCGTCCGCGGGCTCGCCATCGGCGGCGCGGTTTGCTATAAGCCCCGCTCCCGGTTGGGGCGCATAGCTCAGTTGGTAGAGCAGCTGACTCTTAATCAGCGGGTCCAAGGTTCGAGTCCTTGTGCGCCCACCACCCTTCCCCCCGGTTTGCGAAGACGAACGGGAGGCCGGCGCATCCCTAGAGGCGGAGCGCGGCGGCGATGTCCGGCATGATCCGATGCAGCCGAAGCGCGATGAACGACGCGCCCTGCTGGTCGGCGAACGCGCCGTAGGTCGGCGGACCGACGATGCGCAGATGCGGGTCCGCGCGCCCGCCGGCGCCGATCGCGCGGCTTCGTTCGTCGACGCCGAAGCCGACGCCGGCCGGATGCGGCACGGCGAAACCCCGCGCCACCAGCGCGTTGACGAAGGGGTTCGTCGACCGGTCGGGCCGCATCCCCGGCCCAGTGCAGTTCACGACCGCATCGAAGGTCTTGCGGCTCAGTTCGCCGCTGCCCCTGCGTCGCAGGGTGACCGAAATCGCCCCGTTATCGTGCGCCGCCGATACGCAAGCGGCCGCTTCGAACGATACCTCCCCGGCGGCCTCGGCCTCGGCGATGCGGGTTTCGACCTGGGGCGGGAGCTGGAAGCGGTGGACGTCGTACCAGACCCGCAAATGGCGCAGAAACCGGCGCTTTTCCGCCAGCGGCAGTGCGGGCCAGACATCCCAGACCGAATCCCTGAGATCGCCGAACGGTTCGAGCCAGCTGCCGCCGGCGGCTTCGGCCCGGCCCGCCTCGGAGCGCAGCGTCCGGAGCAGACCGCGCACGCTCGCATGCCGGCCATGCGCCGCCGTGAACAGGGAAACCGGACGGACGATACGGTCCACGACATCCGGCGGAGGGCCGGCGCCCGTTCGCGGCCTCGGGCGGGTACGCAGGCCGCGCCGCGAGACCGCCGCGACGGGTCCCCGGTGGCCGGAGCGCAACAGGACGGCGATAACGTCCGAGGCAGTCTGCGCCATGCCGAGCAGCAGGACCCTGGCATCGGCCGGGATTTCCTTGAGCCGGGCGGTATTCCACGGGTCGCCGAGAAAGCCGGGACGGTCGGAAATCGTGCCGTCGAAGGGCGGCGGCGCGGCCGCACGGTCGTACCCGGCGGCAAGGACGGTCAGCCCGGCCGACACCTCCCGACCGTCGTCGAGGCCGAGCCGGTAGCCCCGGGAGGTTCGCCGCGCGGTGACGGCGCGCGCTCGCAAATGCCGGATCGTCGAGCCGGAGGGGTTGCGGTCGGCATGGGCGCGGAGCTGCTCCTCGACATAGCGCCCGAATTCCCCGCGCCGCATGTAGATGCCGCCGTCGGGTGCCAGTGCCTCGGGGTCCCGCGCCGCGCCGCGCTGCCCGTCATACCAGTCCCGCAGATGGTCCGGCGCGTCCGGGTAGATGAAATGCACCGCCAGCGGCGCGTTGAGCCGATGGTCCGGATCGGCGGTATCGTAGGCGAGGCCGTGCCCGAGCCGACCGCGCGGCTCGACGATCGCGATGTCGAGCGGCCGTTGGGCCGCGCGCGACAGGTGGATCGCGAAGACCGCGCCGGTGAACCCGCCGCCGACGATGGCGACATCGACCGCCGTCACCGTCTATCCCATCGTCCCCGGGAGCCACGTCGCGAGCCCGGGAAACGCGACCAGGATCGCGATCAGCAGCACTTCGGCCACGACGAAGGGCAGGACGCCGGCGTAGATCCGGGACAGCGGCACGTCGGGCGCCATGCCCTTGATGATGAAGACGTTCATGCCGACCGGCGGGGTGATCAGCCCGAGCTCGACCACCATGACGACGATGACGCCGAACCAGATCGGGTCGAACCCGAGCTGCAGCACGATCGGGAAGAAAATCGGGATCGTCAGCAGGATCATCGCGAGCGAGTCGAGCGCGCAGCCCAGCACCAGGTAGATCAGCAGTATGACCGCGATCGTCGTGAGCGGTCCGGCGCCCAGACCGTCCACCCAGCCGCCCAGCGCGTCGGCCAGCCCGCCCAGCGTGAGAAATTTGTTCAGGAGGATCGCGCCGATCAGGATCGTGAAGATCATCGCCGTCGTCCGGGTCGTGTCGAGCAGGCAGGAGCCCAGCCGCTTCCCGGCGAAGAGCCCGAGCCAGACATAGACCGCGTGGGATGCGAGAATGCCGGCATAGGCGAGATATCCGACCCAGCCGGGCCAGCCCGCGGGCTCGGCGCCCGTCGCGAGGTTGACAACGACGGCGACGAGCAACACCAGCAGCGAGGCGACGAGCAGCAGGTTCGCGGCCCGCAGCAGCCGTTTGCGGTGCGCCGGCCCGTCGCGGGTCCAGGTGTTGACCGCGAGATCGAAGGCGCCCACGGCGCCGATCCCGGCGGCTTCGGTCGGCGTGAACGCGCCGGTATAGATGCCGCCGATCACCAGGACGAACAGCACGATGGTCGCCCACACGTCCTTGATCGCGGCCAGTTTCCGGCGCGCGGACGCCCGCTCGCCCGGCGGACCCATCTCCGGGTTGCGGTGCGCGATGATCGATACCGTCGCCATGAAGACGATCACGGTCAGAATGCCGGGGACGATGCCCGCGGCGAAGAGCTGGCCGATATCGGACTCGGTCAGGATGCCGTAGAGCACCAGGATGACGCTCGGCGGGATCAGGATGCCGATGGTGCCGCCGGCGGCGATCGCGCCCGTCGCCAGCCGCTCGTCGTAGCGGTAGCGGCGCATCTCGGGCAGCGCGACCTGGCTCATCGTCGCCGCCGTCGCCAGGCTCGACCCGCAGATCGCGGCGAACGCGCCGCAGCCGCCGATCGTCGCCAGCGCCAGCCCGCCGCGCCGGTGCCCGAGCCAGGCGTTGCACGACCGGT
>JAPPHW010000161.1 GCA_028820945.1 Defluviicoccus sp. | reverse complement strand
ACCCGGCCTGAAAATCTAAACCGGACAGCAATGGACTTGTTCCGGGCATCCACGTCTTGCGGCATCGCGGTGCGGGCCGGGAGCGGGCGAGGCGGCGGAGGGCCGTGGATGCCCGGAACAAGTCCGGGCATGACGCATGGGGGCCGGTAGGGCGTCGGCCATGACGGGCGGTGGAACGGATGTACACCCGCGACGATCCCGTCGCCGGTCCGCGCCAGCCCACCGCCCGTGGAGCTATCTACACAGGCTCCCCTTTTCCCGCTCCGCCAGCCGCGACTCGTAGAGCCTCTGGAGGTTGAGCCAGAACTCGCCGGAGGTTCCGAAATGGCGGCCGAGCCGCCGCGCGATATCGCCCGTGACCGCGCGCCGGCCGTGGAGGATTCCGGCGATGCGGTCGGCCGGGACTCCGATCCGGCGGGCCAGACCGGCGGCGCACATCCCGAGCGCGTCGAGGTCCTCCTTGAGGGTCTCGCCGGGATGAATTGCTTCGCGCGCCATGGTTCGCCTCCCTCGCCGGTCGCCAGGGAACATAGGGCGGCGGCGGGGATTTGGAACCCGCCCCCGCCCCCATCCGAAGTTGCCCCGGAACAACGGCTTATCTATAGTGCGCCGCTTGCAGGACGGTGCCCGGGCCGCCATATCGGAGGCGGTGGAGGGGCGCCGCGGGAGCAGGTCATGATGGCGTTTCGTTCGAGCCGTTCCTTCGCGGCGCTGACCGGCGGCGCGGCGCTTCTGGCGCTCGCGGCGTGCGGCCAGCTGGAGCAGGACTATCCCGAGCCGCCGATCGATCCCAACGCGCCGCACCGCTACAAGAGCGATCCCCCGGAGTCGACCGTGTTCGGCGAGGGCGGGTTCAACCTGCTCAGCGTCTTCGAGAGCGAGGGCGACACCGGCGGCGGGGCGGGGATCGGCGTCAACGCGTTCCTGTGGCGCGCGACGCTGGACACCGTCTCCTTCATGCCGCTGAGCTCCGCCGACCCGTTCGGCGGGGTGATCATCACCGACTGGTACTCCCCGCCCGAGACGCCGGGCGACCGGTTCAAGATGAACGTCTACATCCTCGGCCGCCAGCTCCGGGCCGACGGGCTCAGGGTCTCGGTGTTCCGCCAGACCCGGGACGCGGGCGGCGAGTGGGTCGATTCGGCGGTCCAGCCGAAGACCGCGACCGATCTCGAGAACCAGATCCTCACCCGCGCGCGCCAGCTCCGCGTCGCGCGGGCATCGTCCGGCTGACGGTTCCCCGCCGCCCCACGCGACATGAACGACGGCACCGCGCCCCGGCGCTACGACGCCAAGGAGAACGAGGCCCGCTGGCAGTCGGTGTGGGAGGAGCGCCGCACCTTCGTCGTCGCGCCCGATCCCGCGCGCCCGAAATACTACGTGCTGGAGATGTTCCCCTACCCGTCGGGGCGCATCCACATGGGGCACGTGCGCAACTACACGATGGGCGACGTGGTCGCGCGCTACAAGCGGGCGCGCGGCTTCAACGTGCTGCACCCGATGGGCTGGGACGCGTTCGGCATGCCGGCCGAGAACGCGGCCATGGAGCAGGGCGTCCACCCGGGCTCGTGGACCTACGAGAACATCGCCGCCATGCGCGCCCAGCTGCGCTCGATGGGGCTCTCCATCGACTGGAGCCGCGAGATCGCCACCTGCCATCCCGGCTATTACCGCCACCAGCAGGCGATGTTCCTAGACTTCCTCGAATCCGGGCTCCTGTACCGCGCCAGCGGCTGGGTCAACTGGGACCCGGTCGACCGCACGGTGCTGGCCAACGAGCAGGTGATCGACGGCTGCGGCTGGCGCTCGGGCGCCCAGGTCGAGAAGCGCGAGATGCCGCAATGGTTCCTCCGCATCACCGACTATGCCGAGGATCTGCGCGCCGCCCTCGCCGAGCTGGAGCGCTGGCCCGACAAGGTGCGGACGATGCAGGAGAACTGGATCGGCCGCTCCGAGGGGCTGCGCGTCACCTTCCCCATCGTCGGGCTCGACGGCGGGCTCGACATCTACACCACGCGGCACGACACGCTGTTCGGGGCGAGCTTCTGCGCGGTCTCGCCGGAACATCCGCTGGCCGCCGAGATCGCCCGCGGAAATTCCGAGGTGGCCCGCTTCGTCGAGGATTGCCGCCGCACCGGGACCAGCGAGGCGGCGATCGAACGGGCCGAGAAGCTGGGCGTCGATACCGGGCTCAGAGTGCGCCACCCGTTCCGCCCCGGGGTCGAGCTGCCGGTCTATGTCGCCAATTTCATCCTGATGGAGTACGGCACCGGCGCCATCTTCGGCTGCCCGGCGCACGACCAGCGCGACCTCGAATTCGCCCGCAAGTACGGCCTCCCGGTGCCTCCCGTGGTGGTGCCGGAGGACGCCGACCCGGCGAGCTTCGCGATCGCCGACGAGGCCTGGCTCGGCGACGGCATTCTCGCCAACTCCGACTTCCTCGACGGGCTGACGGTGGAACGGGCCAAGCAGGCGATGGCGCGCCGCGCCGAGGCGGAGGGCAAGGGAAGGCGCGAGGTCAACTACCGGCTGCGCGACTGGGGGGTGTCGCGCCAGCGCTACTGGGGCTGCCCGATCCCGGTGGTGCATTGCGCGGAGTGCGGCATCGTCCCGGTGCCGCGCACCGATTTGCCGGTCGAGCTGCCGGACGACATCGACTTCGAGACGCCGGGCAACCCGCTCGACCGCCACCCGACATGGAAGCGCGCCGCTTGCCCCGAATGCGGCGGCGCGGCGGAGCGCGAGACCTCGACGCTCGATACCTTCGTCGATTCGTCGTGGTATTTCGCGCGCTTCTGCTCGCCCCGCGCCGACGATCCGGTCGACGAGGAAGAGGGCGAATACTGGCTGCCGGTCGACCAATATATCGGCGGGGTCGAGCACGCGATCCTGCACCTGCTTTACGCGCGCTTCTTCACCCGTGCGATGACCGACCATAACGAGCTGGCGCTGGACGAGCCGTTCGCCGGGCTGTTCACCCAGGGCATGGTGTGCCACGAGACCTACCGGACCGGGGACGGCGAATGGGTGCCGCCGGTCGAGGTCGCCGAGGGCCCCGGCAAGGCGCCGGTCCGCGCCGCCACCGGCGAGACGCTGATCGTCGGCCGGTCGGAGAAGATGAGCAAGTCGCGCCGCA
>JAPPHW010000322.1 GCA_028820945.1 Defluviicoccus sp. | reverse complement strand
TTCAGCGCCGCCCAGCGCCGCGCGGCGACGGCGACCTCGGCGAGCTGTTCCCGCGTCGTGCCGTATTCGTGCATGTGCCGCGAGGCCGCGAGCGCGTAGGCGTTAATCGGCTGGCGCGGCCTGTAGACGGTTTCGTAGGGCACCGGGCCCGGTCCCCTGCCCGCGCGGCCGGCGCTCCGGGCGTTGCTGCCATAGGCGATCAGCGCGACCTCGCACAGGCCGGCGTCGAGCGCCAGCGCCGCCGACTGGAGAAAATTGACGTAGGACGAGCCGCCGATATTGGTGCCGTCGATGACCGTCGGGTTCAGCCCGAGATATTCCGCCATCGTGAGCCCGATCATCGAGTCGGTGAAATCGGCGCCGAACACGCCGTCGACGCGCTCCTTGCCGATACCGGCGTCGGCGAGGGCATTGTCGACGGCCTCGGCCATGATTTCCATCCGCGACCGGCCCGGCAGCTCGCCGAACTCGGTGAGTCCGATCCCGACGATCGCCGCCGCGCCGCGGAGGCCGCCGCTCATCCCCCGTCTCCGCTTGCGGGCGCGGCCGCGGGTCGAAACAGGACGACTTTGTTGCCCTCGATCTCGCCCACGAAGGCGGTTACGGCATCGCCGATCCGGACGTCTTGCGGGTCGGTGTCGACGACGCGCGTCATCATGCGGGGCCCCTCCGCGAGGTCGACCAAGGCGATGTTGTAATCCCCGCCGTGCTCGGGCCGGACGCGGACGACCGAGGTGGCATGGACGGTCCCCCGGCCCGAAGCCCGCACGGTTTCGAGGTCCCGCGAGCCGCATTCCGGACACAGGGCGCGCGGATAGTGGATGTGCGTACCGCAGCTCGCGCAGCGCTGGATCCTGAACTCGCCATTCTCCAGCCCGGCGGCAAAAACGGCATCCGGCCCCGGCCCCCGAACTCCCGAACTCGTCATCCTTTGCATCCCCTCCTCACGTCCGCATGCCGGGTTTCTCGACCGCGAGCCGCCCCGCGTCAACGCCCCGCGGCGGTTTCCGCCGTCGACATAGGCATCGGGTAGACAAATCGCGTCCCGCAAATGCCGAGCGGGAATGTCGACATTTGCCGACTCGACCCGCCTGTCGACATTTCCGCCGGCAACGGAAAGGGGCGCCGAAACCTCCGGCGCCCCCACTTCTCGACTGTGCGAAATATACCCGAAAACGCGTCCCGAGTCAAGAGAAATTTTCTCTTCTGGATCATTTTTGGCGGTTCCGCCTTCCTCCACCGTCATGCCCGGACTTGTTCCATTGCTGTCCGGTTAAGATTTCGGGGCGGGCTCCGCGCCCATGGGCGAGGGTGTCTCCGCCCCCCGCTGTCACCCCGGCCTTGAGCCGGGGTCCAGGCTCGCCCCGGACCCCGATCCGGGGAAAGCCGGGCGAGGGCGGTGCTTGTGGCCCTGGACCCCGGCTCAAGGCCGGGGTGACAGCGGGGGAGAAAGGACAGCGGGTGCGGGCGGGCCGCGATCCGTGACCCGATCCGGCGGAAGATCCGGAAATCCGCCTGTACCAACGCCTGGCACCGGGTCCACCCCGTCTGAACCGGACAGCAATGGAACAAGTCCGGGCATGACGGCCGGGAGGGAGAGGCGCGGCGTCAACGCCCGCCTGTTCCCTTCCGGCGGCCACGGAGTAAATTCCGGCCGGGAGGAGAGCGACCGTGGCCGATACATTGGAAATCGTGCCCCACCGGGTCGGCCGGGAAGAACGTCCCGACGGGACGGTGATCCTGCGCTCGGGCCTCGAGCTCGGTCCGGTCGCCCGGACGACCCTCGACTGGCTGCACCGCTGGGCCGGGGAGGCGCCCGAACGCGTCTTCGTCGCGGAGCGGAGCGGGGACGGCTGGCGGGAAATCGCGTACGCCGAAATGGCCCGGCTGGTCCGCGCCGCCGCCGAAGGGCTCCTCGCCCGGGGGATCGGATACGGCGACCCCGTTGTCGTCCTGTCGGGGCCTTCGGTGGATCATGCCATCCTGACGCTGGCAACCCAGACCGTCGGCGCGCCGCTGGTGCCGCTGGCGGAGCAATATTCGCTCCTGCCCGAGGCGTGGCCACGGCTGCGCTATTGCGCCGGCAAGGTGCGCCCGGCGATGGTCTATGCCGCCGACGCGGAGGCCTATGGGCCGGCGCTGGCGCTCGATATCTTCGAGGGCGTGTGCAAGGTCGCGAGCCGGGCGGCGGGCGGCGGCATAACCGCGTTCTCCGACATCCTGGAGGGCGACGCCGCGGCCGATGTCGATGCCGCGTTCGCGCGGGTCGGACCGGACACGCTGGCAAAAATCCTCTTCACCTCGGGCTCCACCTCGGACCCCAAGGGCGTGCCCCAGACCCAGCGGATGCTGACCGTGAACCAGGCGCAGTACCTCGCCTGCCTGCCCCTGCTCGGCCGCAAGCCGCACAAGATCCTGAGCTGGCCGCCATGGAACCACGTGTTCGCCGGCAACTCCGACTTCAACATGATGCTGGCGAACGGCGGCAGCCTCTATCTCGACGACGGGAAGCCGGTCGGCAAGTCGTTCGAGCGCACGCTGGAGAACCTGCGGATGCATCCGGGGACGCTGGCCATCGACCTGCCGATCGCGCACGCGCTCACCGTCCGGGCGATGCGGACCGATGCCGGGCTGCGCCGCGGCTATTTCCGCGACCTCGACATGTTCTTCTACGCCGGCGCGTCGCTCCCCGCCGATGTCTGGACCGCGATCGAGGAGATGGCGGCGGCGGAGGGCGGCGAGGCGCCGCTGATGATCTCCGGCTGGGGCATGACCGAGACCGCGCCCTGCGCCATCCTCTACCACCAGAGAGGCGCCGCGTCGGGCATGGTGGGCGTGCCGGTTCCCGAATTGACGGCGAAGCTGATCCCCCTCGGCGGCGACCGCTACGAGCTCAGGGTCGCGGGCCCGAACGTGATCGACGGGTATTTCGAGGATCCCGAGCGGACCGCCGCGAGCTTCGACGAGGAAGGGTTCTTCGTCACCGGAGACGCGGTCCGCTTCGTCGATCCCGGCGACGCCTCCCTGGGCCTGGCGTTCGACGGCCGGCTCACCGAAGACTTCAAGCTGATCACCGGCACCTGGGTCCGGGCGAGCGTGCTCAGGGTCGAGGCGCTGGCCGCGCTCTCGGGGCTGGTCCAGGACGTCGTCGTGGTGGGCGAGGGCCGGGC
>JAPPHW010000080.1 GCA_028820945.1 Defluviicoccus sp. | reverse complement strand
GGCTCGGCCAGGACGGGCCGACCACGCGGCCGGGCGGCGACGCGCAGGGCCGCGTCGTCGAGGCCGGGCATTGCCTCGTCCTCAAGCCGTGGGCGACGTCGGCCGACGGCGAGCGCGCGATCCGCGCCGGCAACACGATCGTGGTGGAAGAGGACGGCGCGCGTCGGCTCGGCCGCCTGCCGATGGAATTCCGCGCGCTGGGCTGAGTCGGCGTCAGATGTTGAAAATGTCGATCGGCCCGACGATGCGGTCGTCGAGCACGTAGACCGTCTTGCGCGCGATCGCGAGCCCGGTGGCGGTCCGCCTGAGTCGGTAGGCATATCGTCCGGCACGCAGGATCGGCGGGTCGGTCCGGCGGAAGCTGTTGACCAGCCAGGTGGCGGAGACCTCGATTTCCGCGCCCCCGGTCTCCGCCGCCCGGACGTTGCCGACGACATGGGCGGTGTGGGGGAGCGGCGCGCTGGCGAAGGAATCCCGGCCTTCGATCCTGAAGATGCGCGCCTCCAGACCCGCGCGGTCGAGATAGATCAGGCTGACCTCGTTGTCGGGGTCCTCGCTGAACCCCTCGTCGCCCGCGATGGCCGGCGCCCAGAAGATCGCGTCTTCGGTGTAGAGGGCGAGCCACGCCGCCCATTCCCGGCTGTCGAGATGCCAGGCCTCGCGGTAGAGGAGATCGGCGGCCTCGGCCGTCAGGGCCGCGTCGAAACCGCTCACGGACCGTCCATACGGCGCCGCCACTCGCGCCAGAAGGCGTAGAACGGAGTCTCGCTCTCGCGCCCGGGATTGCTGTAGACCGGCGCGGCGCCGAGCTCGCGGGCGGCATCGTCGGCGCCCTCGATCATCGTCGCGTAGCCCAGCGCGAGGTCGTTCCACGCCTCTCCGCCCGCCGCGAGCGAGCCCGCATGGGCGACTTCCATCGCGCGCACGTCGTCCGGCACGGCGAGGCTGGAGGGCAGGAAGAAATCCTCGTACTTGCGGATCCGCGCGCGCCGCGCCGCCGCGCTCTCGCCGATGGGCGCGAGGCACCAGGTGTCGATCTCGGTGAGGTCGACGGCGATCGGCCGCCACAGCCGGATGCAGGTCGAGGCGACGTCGTTGAGGAAGAAATTGGGGAAGATCGTCACCGTGCGGCCGCGGTCGATCATCCAGCGCGCCTTGCCTTCGCCGAAACGGGAGGCAATCGCCCCGCGCGCCTCGTCGAGCGGAGCGGACTCGGGCGAGCCCCGGTCGGACCAGTTGATCATGTGCCCGTTGCCCATGTCGTAGCCGCCCGAGGAGATGCTTTCGAGGTCGAGGATGCGGCTCGCCTCGGTCTTCGCGCGGGCATCGTCAGACCCGCCCGCGAGCGCCTCGCGCTGACGGACCGTGTGGGCGAAGTTCCGGTGCACCGTGGCGACGTGGTAGCCGTCGGTCGAGTTCTCGGTCTGCAGCTTCCAGTTCGCGCGCATGACGTAGGTGCTCTCGCCCTTCAGCACCTCCATGCCCTCTTCCGACTGGTCGGCCATCAGGTCGATGAACGGCCGCGCGCCGCCGAGGAACGCTTCCAGGTCCTCTACATCCGGATCCAGCGAGGCGAAGACGAAGCCGCGATAGGACGCGACCCGCGCGACCGGCCTGAGGTCGGTGCCGAGCCTCTCCAGCGCTTCCGGGCTGTAGCCCGTGTCGCGGCCGCGCACCCGGATGCACTTCCCGTCGGCGTTGAAGGCCCAGCCGTGATAGCGGCAGGTGATGGTGGGCTGAACGCCCGCGCGTCCGCGCGTCAGCATCGAACCGCGATGCGGGCACGAATCGTGGAAGCAGCGGATTTCTCCGTCGAGCCCGCGGATCGCGAACACCGGATAGCGCCCGATGCCGCCCCGGACATATTGGCCGCGTTCGCGAATCTGGCTGTCGTGGCAGATATAGTTCCAACAGCGCTGGAAGATCCGCTCCAGCTCGCGCTCGAACAGGCCGGGCTCGACGAAGGCCGCGCGTCTCACCCGGAATATGCCGTCCCCGGGCCGGTCGTCGACGAAGGGCTGTGCGGAGGCGCCGGTCATGCCGGGCGGAATGGTCCGGGCCGCCGGTTGCGCTGTCAACTGGACGGCACGGGCGGCGTGACTAAGATGCGCCCCGGTTTCCGTGGAGAGGAAGGACAGCCGGTTGAATCGAAGCGGCGAGGCCGCCGGCGCCCGAAAGCCGGTTGCGTTCGGCGACATGCGCGGCTGGATCGAGGCGCTGCGCGGGGCGGGCGAGTTGCGCGAGATCGACGCCGAGGTCGACTGGGACGTCGAGCTCGGCACGATCTACCGCATGGCGCAGGGCAAGGGCGACCGCCCGGCCTTCCTGTTCCGCAACATCAAGGACTACAACGGGCCGGACTCCCGCTGCCGCGAGATATTCGTCGGCGGCCAGGGCGCCTATTCGCGGCTCGCCATGATGTTCGGCCTGCCGCGGGACACGCCGGTCCGCGACCTGGTCTGGATCTGCCGCACCATCTTCAACGAACGCATCCCGCCGGTGACGGTGGAAACCGGCCCGGTGAAGCAAAACGTCCTCACCGGCGACGATATCGATCTCCTCTCCTTCCCGGTGCCCAAGTGGAACCGGCTCGACGGCGGGCGCTACGTGCTGACCTATGCCGGCTGCGTGACCAAGGACCCGGATACCGAACTGCACAATGTCGGCATTTATCGCGGCATGGTTGCCGGCAAAGACACGATCCCCGTGCTGTTGTGGCGGGCCCAGCACTGGGGCGGGCATTTCACGAAATACGAGGCCAGGGGCGAGAAGATGCCGGTCGCCTTCGTGCTGGGCTGGGAGCCCTCGCTCGGCTTTACGGCGGGCGCGCCGGTGCCGCGCGATATCTCCGAATACGACGTGATGGGCGCGATCCGGGGCGCGCCGGTCGAGCTCGTGCCCTGCGAGACGGTGCCGCTGATGGTGCCGGCATCCGCTGAGATCGTCATCGAGGGCTGGATCGACCCCGACCCCGCGACCTTCACTGAGGAAGGGCCCTATGCCGAGTTCACCGGCTATTACGCGACCGAACGAACGCCGAAGCACACCGCGAAGGTGACCTGCATCACCCACCGCGACGACCCGATCTTCCGCGGCACGGTCGAGGGGGCGCTTTCCTACAGCTATGCCGAGAACGCGATCATGAGCTCGGTCCAGCGTTCGGCGACGGCGTGGAACGCGCT
>JAPPHW010000070.1 GCA_028820945.1 Defluviicoccus sp. | reverse complement strand
TCCGCGAGCGGCTGATGGACGCCGCCGCGCACCGCCTCGGCATCGATCCGGTCGAAATCCGCCGGCGCAACCTCATCGCCCCGGAGGAATTGCCCTATACCGTCGCCTACGACGAGCCCTATGCCGAGACGCTTCCCCTCGACAGCGGCGACTACCCGCTGCTGCTCGGGAAGGCGCTGGACGCGGTCGGCTGGGACGAACTGCGGGCCGGTCTCGCGCGGCGCCGCGGGGCGGGGGAACTGGTCGGCGCCGGCGTCGCGACGTTCCTCGAGGAGAGCGGCCGCGGTCCCACCGACGGGGCGCGGATCGCCGTCGACGCGGACGGCGCGGTCGAAATCGTCACCGGCGGCGCCTCGGTCGGGCAGGGGTTCGAGACCGCGATGGCGCAGATCTGCGCCGCGACGCTCGGGGTCGACTATCGCGGCATCGCGGTCGTGCACGGGCAGACCGACCGGATTCCATACGGCATCGGCGCGCATGCCGCCCGCGCGACGGTGCTGACGGGAAGCGCGGTTCACGCGACGGCGCTCGCGGTGCGCGGCAAGGCGCTCGGCGCCGCGTCCGAGCTACTGCAGACCCCGGCCGAGAGCCTGACGATCCGCGACGGAGTCGTGCGGGCGGAGGCCGGCGGCCCGTCGATCCCGCTCGGCGAGATCGTGCGCGCCCGGGGCGGCGACGCGCTCGCCGCCGAGGAGTTCTACGAGACCGCGCAATGCACCTTCCCCTACGGCGCCCACATCGCGGTCTGCCGCGTCGATCCCGGTACCGGGGCGGTGACGGTCGAGCGGTTCCTGATTGCCTACGACGTCGGGCGGGCGGTCAACGCCGCGACGCTCGAGGGACAGCTGATCGGCGGCTGCGTCCAGGGGATCGGCGGCGCGCTCTACGAGGCGTTCGTGTACGACGAGGCGGGCCAGCCGCTCGCCGTCACCTTCGCCGACTACCTGCTGCCCACCGTGGCCGAAATCCCCGCCATCGAGTGCCTGGTGACCGAGGACGCGCCGAGCCCGCGCAACCCGCTCGGCATCAAGGGCGGCGGCGAGGGCGGCATCAACGGCGTCGGCGCGGCGATCGCCAGCGCCGTGGACGAAGCCATCGGCATCCCCGGCGCCATCGACCGCACGCCGATTACGCCGGAGCGGGTGCTTGCCCTCCTGCGCGGCAATACTTCGCAACCATCGATATGAGGAGCAACCAGTGATCGACGAAGGAAAGGATGTCATCGAGGGCCACGACTTCAAGGCGCTCAAGGTCGGGATCGACGGGGACGGGATCATGACGATCACGCTCGCGCGGCCCGAGCGCCTGAACGCCTTCAACGACGACATGCGGGCCGAGTTCCTGTGGCTGACCCGGCGCATCGAGGCCAATTCCGGCATTCGGGTCATCGTGATCGATGCCGAGGGCGAGCGGGCGTTCTGCGCCGGCGCCGACGTGAGCTGGTTCGAGAACGACTGGCCGACCGAGCGCTTCAGGGTCGAGTACCGCTGGGTGCACGATTTCTTCGACATGCTGGAGCGCATCGAGATCCCGGTCATCTGCGCCGCCCAGGGGGTGTGCGCCTGCGGCGGGCTGGAGCTCGCGATGTCGTGCGACTTCCGGATCGCGGCCGAGGACGCGCGCTTCGGCTTCACCGAGGCCAACATCAACCTGATCCCGGGTTCGGGCGGCTGCTCGCGGCTGGTCAACCTGATCGGGCCGGGCTGGGCCAAGGAGCTGGTAATGGCCGGCACCTTCATCGACGCTCAGCAGGCGCTCCGGATCGGGCTGGTGACCCGGGTGGTCCCGGTCGCCGACCTCCACGCCGCCGCGATGGAGCTCGCCCGCAAGCTGGTCGCCAAGGCGCCGCTCGCGATGGGGCTCGCCAAGACGATCATGAACACCTGCGACTCGATCGACACGACGTCAGGCCGCATCCTGGAGCGGATCGGCCAGTCCGTGCTGATCCGCACCGAGGACCACAAGGAGGGCGTCCGCGCCTTCCGCGAGAAGCGCCCGGCGGCGTATAGCGGGCGTTAAACGGACCCTAATGTTTCACGTGAAACATAGGTCAGCACTATTGACCTTTGTTTCACGTGAAACATTGTCCCGATATGAGACTATTTTTGCGTCCCCCGGGGACGCGACCCGCGCATCCCGGCATCTCATGTTAACGCCGGGTGCGAAGAACGCGCTCCAAGTCCTTGACAGTTTCTACTCCGCCGCTTCGAGCAACGCCGGCCGGTAAAGCGCTTCCATCTCGCGGCGCAATCGCACGGCGGGGTCGCCGGCATCGGCCGCCACGTCGGACCAGCGGACGAGGCCGTCCTTCGCGATCGGGTTCGCCAGCCGCGCCCCGTGGGTCAGCCCCATCGGCAGGGCGCCTTCGGCCAGCGACCGTGCCGCCGGCATCAGCCGGCCCGCGACGGTGTAGCCGCCCTCGCCGTCGAGCGTTTCGCCCGCCTTGAGATCCCGCTTGGCGACGGCGACGGCATCGGCCCGCCAATCCACCGGTACGCCGGTAGGCTCGCCGCGCAGCGCGACGCTGGCGACGCTGACGCCGAGCTCCAGCCCGATCAGGTGCCAGCGCTTGTACATCGCCGCGTAGCGGCCGCTGTCGTCGGTCCGCACCCCGTATTCCTCGAAGCAGCGGGCGACGTAGTCGCTGTCGGCCTCGAAGGCGACGAACACGCCGAACCGGATGTCGTAGTCGAGCGGCGTCCCGTCCCGTTCCAGCGACGACACCACCTCGACCTGACCCTTGCCGTGCAGCGCCCCGCCTTCGGATTTCGGCCGGCAGACGTAGGGCAGTGCATCGATGCTGGCCGGCGGGTAGGCGAGCCCGTGCGGCGCGGCCGCGAGGCCGGTGGCGTTGGCGACCGCCGTGCTCTCGATCGCCGGCTTGCTGCCGTCGAGGAAGGAGGTGAACATCTTCGGGTTTAGCCCGCCGCGCGCGGCCTGTTCGGGGCTCAGCCCGTACCCGTCCCACACATTGTCCGGCGTGTAGAACCGGTACTCGGGCAGCCACTTGTGGCCGCGCCCCGCCGCGGTCACCTCGAAGCCGCAGGTCCGCGCCCAGTCGACCAGGTCGCAGATCAGCGCCGGCTGGTCGCCATAGGCGAGCGAATAGACGATCCCGGCGTCCCGCGCCTTCCGCGCCAGCAGCGGCCCCGCCAGCGCGTCCGCCTCGACATTGACCATGACGATCGAC
>JAPPHW010000352.1 GCA_028820945.1 Defluviicoccus sp. | reverse complement strand
CGCGCATCTCTTCTCGGCCGCCGCCAGGCCGCTCTTCGAACGCCAGGGCTTCACGACGGTCGAATAAGGCAACGATGATCGACTGGCTGTCAGCGGAGGAATGGACGGCGGTGCGGCTGTCGATCCGGGTCGCGTTCTGGGCGACGCTCGCGAGCCTGCCGTTCGGCGTCGCGACGGCGCTGCTTCTCGCGCGCGGGCGGTTCTGGGGGCGCCAGATACTCAACCTGCTGGTCCATCTCCCGCTGGTGATACCGCCGGTCGCCACGGGCTATCTGCTGCTGATCGTGTTCGGCCGGCAGGGAGCCGTCGGCGGTTTCCTCGCGGAGGATCTGGGGATCGTCTTCGCCTTCCGCTGGACGGGCGCGGCGCTCGCCGCGGCGATCATGGCGTTCCCGCTGATGGTGCGGGCGATCTGGCTCGCGATGGAGGCGGTGGACTCCCGTCTCGAGGAAGCCGCCGCCACCCTCGGCGCCAACCGGGCGTGGACGTTCCTGGCGGTCACCCTGCCGCTGATCCTGCCCGGCATCGTCGCCGGCGCCATCCTCGCCTTCGCCAAGGCGATGGGCGAGTTCGGCGCCACCATCACCTTCGTCTCCAACATTCCGGGCGAGACCCAGACGCTGCCCTCGGCGATCTATGCCTTTCTCCAGGTGCCGGGCGGGGAATCGTCCGCCGTCAGGCTGGTCGTCGTCTCGATCGCCGTCGCGATGGCGGCCCTCCTCGCCTCGGAGTTCGTCTCCCGCCGCATCGCCCGCTGGGTGGCCGCAAGATGAGCCTCGACGTTTCTCTCCGGCATCGCTTCGAGGGGTTCGCGCTCGACGCGGAATTCTCCGCGCCCGACGGCATCACGGCGTTGTTCGGGCGTTCGGGCGCGGGCAAGACCACGGTCGTCGAAGCGATCGCGGGCCTGTTGCAGCCGGACGAGGGAAGGGTCGAGGCGGGCGATACGGTGCTGCTCGATACCGGCCGCGGGGTCGCGCTTCCGGCGCATCGCCGGCGGGTCGGCTACGTGTTCCAGGAAGGGCGCCTGTTCCCCCACCTCTCGGTGCGCCAGAACCTTGCGTTCGGCCGCTGGTTCGCGCCGCGCGGCGCCGAGCTGGAGGATATCGGGCATATCGTCGAAATCCTCGGGATCGGGCATCTGCTCGACCGCCGGCCCGGGCGGTTGTCGGGCGGCGAGAAGCAGCGCGTCGCCATCGGCCGCGCGTTCCTGAGCGCGCCCCGGATCCTGTTGATGGACGAGCCGCTGGCCTCCCTCGACCGGCCCCGCAAGGCCGAGATCCTGCCCTATCTCCAGCGCCTCCGCGAGGAAACGCGGATCCCGATCCTCTATGTCAGCCATTCGGTCGCGGAAATCGTCCATCTCGCGACCACGGTGGTGGCGATGAGCCGGGGACGCGTCGCCCGCGCCGGACCGGCGGCCGAGGTGCTGTCCGACCCGGAGGCGGTGCCCTTCATCGGGATCGACGAGGCCGGCGCGCTGTTGCCTGCGACGATCCTGGGCCACGACGCCTCGACCGGGCTGACCCTGCTGTCGGTGAGCGGAGGACGGCTGCAGCTGCCGCATATCGACGCGGCCGTCGGCACCGCGCTCAGCCTCCGCATCCATGCCGAGGACGTGATTATCGCGACGGAAAAGCCGACGGGGCTGAGCGCGCTCAACATCCTTCCCGCGACCGTGAGCGCGATCCACGAAGGCGAGGGTCCGGGCGCGGCGGTCGGTCTGCGGTCGGGCACGGACAGGTTGCTCGCGCGCGTGACGAGGAGCTCGGTCCGGGCGCTCGGCCTCGCGCCCGGCAAACCGTGCTACGCCATCGTCAACTCGACCGCCGTGGCGCGCAGCGATATCGGCGGACTGGAAGCCGGGGATTGAGGCATCGTTCGACCTGGCACATTCGCCGCCAGCTGTCACACGAGAGGCCCCCTCACCCCGACCCTCCGCTCGTCTTCCCCCCTCCCGCTGGCGGGAGGGGTTGGGGGAGGGTGGACCTACGGAAGCCGCGAAGCCACATATCGAAGGGACCTCACCGCATCTCCTCCCGATCCCGCGTGCAGGTGTCGATCAGGGCGTGCAGGTAGACCCGGGTCAGGCGTTCGAGGTCGCCGATCCGGCAGGCGTCGAACATCGGCGGCCAGTCGGGCTCGGGTTCGGCCATGCCGGGCAATCCGATCCGCGCGGTGGCGATTCCGGCGTTCCGCAGGATCGCGCCGTCGGTGGTGCCGCTGAGCCCGCTGACGACGATGGGCCGCCCCTCCACCGCCTCGATCGCCGCCGAGGCCGAACGCACGATCCAGTTGTCGGGTTCGGTTCGCGATCCGGGGGTCGACAGCAGCATGTCGACCCGGATGTCGATCCCCTCTTGCCTCGACCGGATGTCGTCGATCAGCGCTTCGAACTCGCGCCGGACCTGGATGGGGTGGGTCGCCGAATTGGTGTGGATGTTGACGTAGAGCACGCAGACGCCGGGGATGAATTCGGGCTTGAAGGGCCAGCCGGCCTCGATCCCGCCGACGGTTCCCTGCGGCGCGATCTGGCCCCTCGTATGGCGCTTCGTGTAGTCGGCGATCCAGTCCTCGATCGCGGGAACGACCGCCGCGGCGTCGACGATGGGGTTGCGGTTGGGCTGGATGTGGCGGAGGCCCGAATAGCAGAGCTCGCCCATGATCGTGACCTTGAACCAGCATTCGCCCGGCTCTTCCCAGACGATGCCGTAGCCGGGCTTGGTGCTGATGCAGTAATCGGCGGTCAGCCCGTGCGTCAGCATGTATTCGCACCCGACCCCGAAGCCCCGGTAGCGGCGGCCGCGCCAGGCGCGCATCAGACCCTCGACCGGCCCCTTGTGGATCCCCCCGGCGGCGATGCCGATGCTTGCCCCGCCCTTCAGCGGAACGCCGGCCCTGCGGGCGGCGTCGAGCGCGGCGATGGCGCAGACCGTGCTGCCCTTCGGGTTCTGAACGCCGAGGCCGTAGAGGAGATCGCCCTCGCGGCGCAGGAGGGGTTCCAGATCGGGCCGGGGGCGCCCGCCGGTCATCTGGGCGTCCTCGCGAACATCGGCGCTGAAGGTGGTGTCGAGATGGCCGTAGAACAGCAGGTCCGCGCCGCCGCCGCCGCCGGCGAGCCGGCCGATGGCGTTGCCCCGGTGCTTGTCGATGGGCTGGTAGAACGCGTCGATCCCGCGCCCGTTCATGGTCTCGG
>JAPPHW010000432.1 GCA_028820945.1 Defluviicoccus sp. | reverse complement strand
CGGGGACCATCCGGCATGCCGATCATCAACCGCATCGCCGAGTTCCACGAGGAGATGACGGGGTGGCGCCGCGACATCCACGCCCATCCCGAGACCGCCTTCGAGGAGCATCGGACTTCGCAATTCGTCGCCGACCGTCTGACCGAGTTCGGCATCGAGATCCATCGCGGCCTCGCCGGGACCGGGGTGGTGGGCACGCTGGCCGGAACGCGCGGGGACGGGCCGTCGATCGGGCTCCGCGCCGATCTGGACGCGCTGCATATCGAGGAGAAGAACGACTTCGAACACCGCTCGCAAACGCCCGGAAAGATGCATGCCTGCGGGCATGACGGGCACACCTCGATGCTGCTCGGTGCCGCCAAATACCTCGCGGAAACGCGCAATTTCGCCGGCACCGTCCGGTTCATCTTCCAGCCGGCGGAAGAGAACGAGGGCGGCGCGCGGGTGATGGTCGAAGACGGCCTGTTCGAGCAGTTCCCGATGGAGCAGGTGTTCGGCATGCACAACATGCCGCGCGTGGGGATCGGCGAGATGGCGGTCCGTGCCGGTCCGATGATGGCGGCGTTCGACATCTTCGAGATCCGGGTCACCGGCCACGGCACCCACGCCGCCGCGCCCCATCTCGGCAGCGATGCGATCGTCGCCGCGGCCGAGATGGTGACGGCGCTGCAGACCATCCCGAGCCGTGTCGTGGATCCGCAGGAATCGGTCGTCGTCACCGTCACGCAGATCCACGGCGGCGATACCTGGAACGTGATCCCCGAGGATGTCACCCTGCGCGGGACCGTCCGCGCGTTTCTGCCCGAGATCCAGGAGCTCGCGGAAACCACGCTCAGGCGCATCGTCGCGGGGATCGCCGCGTCCCACGGGCTCGAGGCGGCGGTCGATTACGAGCGGCGCTACCCGCCCACCATCAACCACGACGCGGAGTCGGAGCTCGCCGCCCGTGTCGCCGCCGAAGTCGTGGGTGGCGAGAACGTTCACCGCGGCCTCCATCCCAAGATGGCGGCCGAGGATTTCTCCTTCATGCTCAACGAGCGGCCGGGCTGCTATGTCTGGCTCGGCAACGGTCCCGGCGACGGCGGCTGCCTTCTGCACAACCCGCACTACGATTTCAGCGACGAGGCGCTGCCCATCGGCGCGAGCTACTGGGCCCGGCTGGTGGAAACCCGTCTCGCGCCGCGATAGCCGGTCTCCGCGGGCGCCGACGCGACCCCGCGCAACAGGTGACAGGAACGATGTCGAAGACAGACAGCTTCGCCGGGACGACGGTTTCCCGCTCTCCGGTTTACGGCACCAGGGGCATGGTGGTCTCCGGCCATTCGCTGGCTTCGCTCGCCGGGCTTCGCATTCTCGAGCGCGGCGGCTCGATGGTGGATGCGATGATCGCCTGCTCGGCCGCGCTCTCGGTGGTGGTGCCGCACGCGACCTCGCTCGGCGGCGATGCGTTCATCCTCTATCACCGGGCGGAGGACGGGCGGACCGTCGGCATGAACGCGTCCGGCCACGCGCCGGCGGGCACGACGCTCGATGTCTACGAGGCGGGAATCCCGCACCGGGGGCCGCTCGCCTTCAGCGTGCCGGGGATGATCCGGGGCTGGGAACGGATGCACGCCCGCTACGGAAAGCTCCCCTGGGCCGACCTTTTCGACGACGCGGCGGCGCTGGCGGAGGCCCACCCGCTGTCGCGCGTCCTCGCGGGCGCGCTCAACCTCTTCCGCGAGGACGTCGAGGGCGATGCCGGCTGCCGCGAGGTCTACTACCCGGACGGCGAGCCGCTGCCCGCGGGCGCCATCGTCCGCCAGCCGGCGCTCGCCCGCACGGTGGGTCTGATCGCCGAGCACGGAAGCCCGGTGTTCTACGAGGGCGAGATCGCGCAATCGATCGCCGCGTCCGCCCGGGAGCAGGGCGGGGTGGTAACGGCCGACGACTTCGCCGGCTACGAGCCGGAGTGGGTGGAGCCCCTGGAGTCGAGCTATCGCGGGCTCACGGTCCGGGTCATGCCGCCCAACTCCTACGGCGTGTTGATGCTGATGCAGCTCAATGCGCTCGACGGCGTGGATCCGGCGGAATTGAGCGGCGACGAAAGCAGGCGTCTCGCCTATCTGATGCGCGCCCAGCGCGCCGCCTTCGCGGCCGGGCAGAAACACATCGCCGATCCGCGTACGAACCCCGCGCCGATCGACCGGCTGCTGGGCGCCGGGACCACGGCGGCGCTGCGCGCCGAGGTGTCCGGCGCCGCCGAACCGGCGCCGGCGATGGCCCACCCGGCCGCCGGCACCTCCTGCATCGCGATCGCCGACGGCGAGGGCAACGGAATCTCGGTGGTGCAGAGCGTGTTCCACGTCTTCGGCAGCGCGTTCCTCGACCCCGGCACCGGTATCCTGATGAACAACCGGATGACCGGGTTCAGCATCGATCCGGAGAGCGCCAACGTGCTGGTGCCCAACAAGCGCCCGGCGCACACGCTGAACCCGGTGGTCGTGCTGGATGACGGTAAATTGCGCTACCTGATGACCACGCCGGGCGGCCCGAGCCAGACGCTTTCCCACGTCCAGATCCTCAACAACCTGGTCGACCGGGGCATGGAGCTGACGGCGGCCATCGAGGCGCCGCGCTGGTCGATTACCCTGCAGGGCGAGACACTGCTCGACGAAGAGTTCGACGACGGCGTCGCCGACCGGCTGGCCGATGCGGGCTTCCCGGTCAAGCGGGCCGCCGGCGCGGCCTATTTCGGGTCCGCCAAGACGATCGAGGTCGCGAAGGACGGCGTGCTGATGGGAGCCGCCGACAGGCGCCGCGAGGCCTTCGCGGTCGGCGCCTGATGGCCGCGCCCGCCGACCTCGCGATCGTCCGGGGCAAGGCGATCGCGGTCGACGCCAGGGGCACGATCGCGGAAGCCGTCGCGGTCGCCGGGGACAGGATCGCGGCCATCGGTTCCGCCGCCGAGATCGAACCTCTCATCGGTCCGGAGACCGTCCGGATCGACGCCGGCGGCCGGGCGGTCGTGCCGGGGCTGATCGACGGCCACGCCCATTTGGACCGCGAGGGGCTGAAACCCGTCTTCCCCTCGCTCGCGGGCTGCCGGTCGATCGACGACGTGCTGGCGCGCATCGAGGCGCTGGTTGCGGACGCGGAGCCCGGCGAGTGGATCGTCACCATGCCCATCGGCGAGCCGCCCTATTACTGGGACGTGCCCG
>JAPPHW010000385.1 GCA_028820945.1 Defluviicoccus sp. | reverse complement strand
CGAAGCGGCCGGCCTGGATCCTGAACGAGCGCGGCGTCGGCTACCGCGTGCCGAAACCGGAAGAGTAGCGCGGGTCCCGGGATGCCGGGTGCGAGAAAACCGCGCCGCGGGGCGTAGAAAGCCGGCGGGCGAAGCGCCGCTCCGGCCGCGCCTCGGCGACGAACGCCGGCTCGCCCTCCGCCATCCGCGGGAGGTGGAGTCGCTCGTCCGGCGTCTGGACGGTTCGAACGCCTCGCATACGATGTCGTCCATGCTTGGAGGCACCATCCCGCCACCGACCCACGGGTTTCCCGACGCCGCCGCGAGAGCGTGCCCGTGGCGGACCCCGTTTATCGCTTGCAGACGATCGCAATGCCGTCGCCCACCGGTGCGACGGACGCGTCGACCCGTTCGTCGGACGAGATCTTCGAGAGGAGCGCGCGAACGGCGATCGTTCGAGCGTCCCCGTTGTCGGGATCGTACGTGGCACCCCGCAGAAACACGTTGTCGAGCACGATGACAGCCCCGCTCCGCGCGAGCCGGAGACTCTTCTCGTAATAGTCGTCGTATCCGCTCTTGTCGGCGTCGATGAACACGAAGTCGAAAGAGCCCTCCTGTCCTTCTTCCAGCAGCGCCGCGAGCGTGTCTGACGCCGGGCCTAGCCTCAACTCTATCCGTTCCGCGACCCCGGCTTCCTCCCAGAACGGTTTTCCTATGGACGTGTATTCCTCGGAAATGTCGCATGCCACCAGCCTGCCGTCGGGCGGCAGGCGCTCGGCGACGCAAAGCGCGCTGTAGCCGGTGAAAACGCCGATTTCGAGGCACCGCCTGGCGCCGATCATCGTCGCCAGCTGGGCCATCAGACGCCCCTGCTCCATCCCGATCTGCATGTTTCGCCGCGGATGCTCCGCCGTCGCCTTGCGCAGCTTCGCCGCCACGGCGCTTTCGCGGGGCGACGAAAAGGTACGCATGAACGCGACGGCCCGTTCGTCCACGATGTCGGTGACAAGTGCCATAGGTGAATTTCCGTTTATCGGCTTCCCGAGGCGACACAGGGGAGCACCTTCCCCCGGCAGGCTCCGAACCCGATAGCCGCATAGCCGTCGCGTTCGGCTTTCGCCCGGAAGGATACTTCGTCCCCGTCTTCGAGCCAGGTCCGGGTTTCGCCGCCGATCGAAACCGTCCGGGTGCCTCTCTCGTTGATCTCGGCGAGGCAGGCGCGGGACTCCGGGGTCGGGCCGGAGACCGTGCCGCTGCCGAAAAGATCGCCCGGCTGCAGCTCGCATCCGTTGCTCGCGTGGTGGCAGAGCAACTGGGCGGGAGTCCAGTAAGTGTTCCGGAAATTGGTCCGAACGACCGTTTCCGCCGGCGCGTTTCTCTCGCGCATGGCGTCGGTCGACCAATCGGCGAACATCGCGATATCGAGGCCGCCACGCGTCCGATCTCCGGCGTCGGTCAGATGCGCGGGCGGCTCCTTCCCGCGTTCGCGCTCGCGCGCCGGAGCGGCGAAAGGAGCGAGCGCCTCCGCCGTCACCACCCAGGGCGAGATCGACGTCATCAAGCTCTTCCCCAGAAAGGGACCCAGCGGCACGGATTCGAAGAACTGTATGCCGCGCGCCGACCAGTCGTTGAGCAGGCAATAGCCGAACAAATGCCCGCCGGCCTCGTCGATCGGGACGGGTTCGCCTAGGCGATTGCCCGGCCCGACGAAGATGCCGAGCTCCAGCTCGAAATCCTGCGCCGGTTCGGGACCGTAGGCGGTCTCGCCGTCCGGGCCGGCGAACTGCCCGCGCGGGCGGACCAGCGGCGTGCCGCTGACGCACACCGTCGTCGCCCGGCCGTGATAGGCGATGGGGATGCGGGAGTGGCGGTTGACGGTGCACCAGAACGTGGAGTGGGGCGAACTCTACGACCTCATCCACGATCCCGACGAAATCGAGAACCTGTGGGACGATCCCGCGCACCGGGAGACTCGCGCGGCGCTCACCGAGCGAATGCTGCGGCGGATGATCGACCTGCAGGAAAACGCGCCGCTCCAGACGGGTCTTTCCTAGCTCTCCGTCGCGTCCTTGTGCACCTGGAGGGTTTGGCGCACCAGCTTCGGGCTGCGCGCGAGGGCGATGCCGCATTCGGTGGCGATCCCGAACGCATCGACATACTTGCCGGCGGCCGCGATGCGCCTGCGCGTACCGGCTGGCCGTCAGCGGCTTGGACAAGTCCAAGCACGAGCTCTGTCCCGTCGGGCAGCGCCAGTGCATCCAGGGGGGCGAACGCATCGTCGTCGCGCTCGACCGGCACCGGCATGTGGATGCCCGAAGCGACGCAGGCCGAACTGATGGAGGCCGGTCTCTACCGGATTTAGCTGCCCGCGCGATACGGCGGCTACGAGCTCGACGACACGCGCCGCCCCTGCCTGCTCGCCTTCAAGCCCGGCGCCTTCGCCGCCGCCAGGGTGCCCGTGGTGCCGGTCACGCTGCGCGGGGCGCGATCGGTGCTGCGCGGCGGGCAGTGGTTTCCGCGGCTGGACGCGGCGCAGGTCACGGTGAGCACCCGGCTCTTCGCGAAGCAGGATCGGTTCGACACCGCACGGGCGGCGATCCTGGCCGGTTGCGGGGAGCCGGATCTCTCCGGCGAGGCGACCTTGCTGGAGGGCCGCCGAACGACGCCGCGGTCAATGTAGTTCGACCCTTCGGCCCTGATTAGGTCCTGGCTCGCCTCGGTGACATCGAGTTTCTCCTTGGTTCCGCTCACCGATGCAGCACCGGGAACTCGATCCCCGTCCTGGTGCGCCAACGCCTCGTCGCCATCCTCGCTCCCGTTCGTCCACCCCGGCTGCCTCCCGATCCCGTTTCACGACGCCGCGAGGTACTCAACGCGGCGTGGATCGTCGTTGGCCGGCCCGGCGGGTATGCGTACCGGTGGTCGGGCTGTGCGCATCGGTCGGGCTTTCAGGCTTTGCCGTGCTGGCGCCGACGGCTGATCGAGGAGGCATCCTAATGGGGCCTTTCAAGGCCGACGGATGCAGCCCACCTCCCCGCGCGTCCGGGTGCAAGTGTCGATGATCGAGTAGACCAGCTTTCGGCAGGTATGTGCAAGGTCGGAGGCGCTGGTGACTCCCATGCCGCCCAAGCCCTCGCGGAATTCCTCGGGCGTCGCTTCCGGCACGCTGACCCAGCCGGTGCGCGCGGTCGGGATGCCGAGATTGCGGATGGTCGAGATGTCGGTCTGGCCGCTG
>JAPPHW010000427.1 GCA_028820945.1 Defluviicoccus sp. | reverse complement strand
TCAGCGCGACCGGCGTGTCCTGCACCATCGCCGAGGGGCCGATGCACCACCAGCGGTTGCGGATCCCCGTCGCGAGAAGATGGTCCACCCTGTCCTGTCGGGTTTGCATCCCGTCCATCTCAATGCCTCCCGTGTTCGCCCTTGGGCGGCCGTTCCCGGGTCGAGGTACCCGGCGGAACGATGCCCGCCGGATGCTCGCCGAGCGGCGCGCCGCTGCTGTTGGGATAGGCGCCAAGCCGCTCCATCTCGGCCGCGAAAATCTCCTCGGTCCAGCGCTCCCCTTCCGGCGGCGGGAGATCGCTCTCGTCGAGCGCCCGCACGATCCCGGGAAGATCGTGGATGCTCTTGCTCAGAATGCCGAACAGGGTTCGGCTCAACGCCTTTTCGTAGTCGCTAGGGTCGGTGTTGAGCGTGCGGTGAACGTAGCGCGGCCGTTCTTCCATGGCTGCGTCCTCCCCGGTTCAGTTGGCCGGCCGTTCTTCCTTGACCCGCCCGCCGACGGCCGGCCCGACGCCGTCCTGGACGTGCCATTGGGAAAATCGCAGCCCCTCGAAGGTGCGCGGCTTCCACGCCTCGGTCGCGTAGTCGGAATCGGCGTAGTACTCGGCCGCCCCGCCGAGCGGGCTCTCGAAGTACCAGAAATAGGCCGAGGACACCGGGTGGCGGCCGGGACCGACGTCGGTCTTGTAGCCGAGCTCCCTCATCTTCACCCCGCCGCCGAACATCTCATGGATGTCGCGCACCTGGAAGGCGACGTGCTGGAGCTCGGTCTTGGCCCCGTTGGTGTTGAGGAAGAACAGGTTGTGGTGCTCGTTCTCCGCCGAGCAGCGGAGGAAGACCGCGCGGTTGCCGGAATAGCGGTCCGAAAGACGGAAGCCCAGCCGATCGCGATAGAACTTCTCCCCCGCCTCGATGTCCGCCGCCAGAAACACGACGTGGCCGATCCCGAGCGGGGACGCGCCCTCGTCGTAGAGCGGTGCAGGGGTGTCGATCCGCGTGCGCTCGGCGCCGGTGTTGAACGCGGCCGCCTTGACGGAGAGCCGCTTCCTGTGCGGCCAGACCCGGAAGCCGATGCCGATGCCGTTGGGATCGTGGGTGTGGATCGTCCCGTCGCGGTCGACCTTGAGCTCGCGATCGGCGCGGAGCTCCTTCGCGATGCGCGCGAGGTCGCGCTTTCCCTTCACCCCCCAGATTACCTCGCGGAACCCGCCGGCCGGGCTCAACGGCGGCCCGAGCCCCCTGGCGCCCTCCGCCCGGACCACGATCCGGCTGCCGATTTCGGTCGCGAAGATCTTCTCCGAACGCCCGTTCTTGACCGTCTTCAGGCCCCAATCGGCGAAGAACTTGCCCGCCGCCGGGAGATCGGACGTTCCGAAAACCACCGACTCGATGCCCACGAACTCCATCTCTGCCTCCCTCGGAGCGTGTTCCCGCCCTATTCCTTGTCCGGATCCCGGGTCGCGCTCCACGACTTGCTGGTGCCCTGCACCATGTGGCGAACGTTCTCGACGCCGACCGGCTCCTCGAAGAACAGGGTCCGCTTCGCCGCCATCTCCGTCATGTCCTGGCACACATACATGATCGTGTCCTCGTCGCCCGTGGCCTCGTGCTCGTGATAGGCCCAGGGCGGGCAGACGATGGTGTCGCCCTTCTTGTAGGAATACCGCGTGCCCTCGACCGTGGTGAAGCCGGTGCCCTGCAGATAATGGTAGATCGCCACCGAGTTGTGCCGGTGATTGGGCACCAGCTCGCCCGGATGGATCAGCTGGATGCCGATGAAGATGCCGGGCGACGCGCCGGCGAGATCGCCGTGATCCTCGTTGATCAGGCTGATGAAGCGCCGTTCGGCGTGCCGGATCGGGTCCTTGCCCAATTCCTCAAGCTTCTCCTGCCACTCTTCGGCCTCCCACTTGCAGCCGCGCACATGGGTATGGCGCACGCGCTGGAAGTACTCGTCGGCGGTGATCACGCGGGCATTGCCAAAGCCCGAATCCCCCTCGCGCGCCGGATCGATTGCGGCCGTGTCGGCGGTAGGCTTGTCCTTGACGGTCTGGCTCATACGGTCTCTCCCCTCATGCCACGTTTCGCATCGAACAAGACGCGTTTCTTGTCATAGGTAATATGATCGGTTATATTTTATGAGTCAACGGGGACGCTGTCGAGGGACCGGATGGCGGCAGAGGGGGAGAGCCGGCCCGGCATCGGCTCGGTCGAGACCGCCGCGGCGATCCTGGGCGCGTTGGCCGAGGGCGGCGGGCAGATGCCGCTGGGCGCGCTCGCGGTTGCCGCGGGGATGCATCGCGCCAAGGTGCACCGTTACCTGATCAGCCTGACGCGCAGCGGTCTGGTCGCGCAGCCGGAGCGCAACGGCGCCTACAGCATCGGCCCGCTGGCCATCTCGATCGGTCTGGCCGGGCTGCGGCGGGTCGATCCGATTCGGGTGGCCTACGAGGCCCTGCCGGAGCTCCGCGACCGGGTGGACGAGACGGTGTTCCTGGCGATCTGGGGCGACATGGGGGTGACCTGCATCGGCCTTGAGGAGAGCGCCCATCCGGTGACCCTGAACATCCGGGTGGGTTCGGTTCTGCCGTTCCTGTCGACCGCGGCGGGGCAGGTTTTCGCCGCCTACATGCCGCGCGCCCGGGTGGACCGGTTCGCCAAGATGGATGCCGCGCGCTCGCGGCACCGGCCCGCCGCGGCCCTCGACCTGTCGGGGCAGCGGCGCGACAGTCTGTTGCGCGAGGTTCGCGAGCGCCGTCTGGCGCGGGTCCGGGGGGCGCTATTCGCCGGGGTCAACGCGATGGCGGCGCCGATTTTCGACCATCGGGGGGAGTTGTCGACGGTTGTCGGGGTGATGGGGCGCCAGGAGACGCTGGATGTTGCGTGGGACGGCGCGGCGGCGGCGGCGCTGTCCGAGTTCGCCGACCGCCTGTCCCGCCGGCTCGGGCATGCCGGCGACGGCGGCCAGGACAAACCGGTCGCGGACTGAGCGGTCCATCGGCACGCCCGCCATGCGCGACACCGGGCCGCGGGGGCCGTCTCCGGTGGACGGGGTGGGACCCAGGCTTTAGAACCGGAAGCGCAACCTGACGGCGGCGCGGAGGTTCCCCATGCAGCTCTATTCCTATTTCCGGTCTTCGGCCGCCTATCGCATGCGCATCGCGCTCAACCTGAAGGGGCTGGACTACGAGCAGATCGCGGTCGACCTGCCCGGCGGGGTGC
>JAPPHW010000408.1 GCA_028820945.1 Defluviicoccus sp. | reverse complement strand
TTCGCGATGATGGCGCTCACCTTCGTCGACGTGTTCGGCCGGCAGGCGTTCAACGCGCCGGTTCCGGCCGGGTTCGAGGTGACCGAGGTGATGATGGGCTTCACCGTCTATCTCGGCCTCCCCATCGTCTGCGCCCGGCAGGACCATATCGCGATCGGCCTTCTCGACCGCCTGTTCGGCGGCCCGGCCCGGCGCATCCAGAAGTTTCTCATCCATCTGCTCGCCGGCGGGCTCGGCCTGTTCTGGACGCGCGAAATGTGGATCCAGGCGGAAGCGCTCGACGAAGCCAACGAGCTGATGATGTTCCTGCAGATCGAGACCGGGATATTCGTGTACGGGATGGCGGCCCTGACGCTGCTGGCGGCGGCGATCCTGCTGTTTCTCGCCGCCATGGCGCTCGCGGGGCCCGGCGAGGATAGCGGCTGAGCCATGGAAGCGGTCGTCATCGGCTTCGTCGCCCTGTTCGCGCTCTTGCTGCTGCAGGTGCCGATCGCCTTCGGCATGGGTCTGGTGGGAACGCTCGGCTTCGCCTGGTTCGTCGGGCTCGGGCCCGCGATGAGGAGCATCGGCAACACCGCCACCGACATGGTGATGGTCTACGACTTCTCGGTGCTGCCGCTGTTCATCCTGATGGGCAACTTCGTCGCCCGGTCGGGGATCAGCCAGGACCTCTACGAGGCGTCGAACAAGTGGCTGGGGCACAAGCGGGGCGGCCTCGCCATGGCGACCGTGGTCGCCTGCGGCGGCTTCAGCGCGGTGTGCGGGTCGAGCTTCGCCACCGCCGCCACCATGGCCAAGGTCGCGATGCCGCCGATGCGGCGCTTCGGCTACGCGGACAGCCTCGCGGCCGGTTCCATCGCCGCCGGCGGCACGCTCGGCATCCTGATCCCGCCCAGCATCGCGCTGGTTTTCTACGGCATCATGACCGAGACCGATATCGGCCAGCTCTTCGCCGCGGGAATAATCCCGGGGATTCTCGGCGTGGTGCTCTATGCCAGCGCCGTCGCGGTGATGACCCGGATCAACCCCGAGCTCGGACCGCCCGCCGAACCCGTGCCGTGGTCCGAACGCATCCGGGCGCTCGGCGGCGTGTGGGGCATGCTGGTGCTGTTCCTGATCGTGATGGGCGGCATCTATGTCGGCTTTTTCACCCCGACCGAGGCGGCGGGGATCGGGGCGACGGGCGCCTTCGTCATCGCGCTCGCGCGGCGGACGCTCACCTTCCGGGTAACGCTCGAGATCCTGGCCGAGAGCGGGCGCACGACGGCGGTGCTGATGACGCTGCTGATCGGTTCTCTGCTGTTCGCCAACTTCATCAACGTCTCGCGCCTGCCCAACGTCCTGGCCGACTGGTTCGAGACCGTCGACATCGCGCCCATAGCCGTCGTCCTGATCCTCGTCGCGATCTACATCGTCTTGGGCTGCATTCTCGAAAGCGTGTCGATGATGCTGCTCACCGTGCCGGTCTTCTACCCGGTCATGCAGGCGCTCGGCTTCGACCTGATCTGGTTCGGGATTGTCGTCGTGGTGGTCATCGAGATCAGCCTGATCACCCCTCCGATCGGGCTCAACGTGTTCGTGCTCAACGCGATGCTGCCGGATATCAGGCTGACGGAGATATTCAGGGGCGTGCTCCCCTTCGTCGCCGCCGATCTGGTCCGGGTCGCGCTGATCGTGTTCATCCCGGCGCTGTCGCTCTATCTGCCGAGCTTCATGGAGTGAATTGGGGCTTATACGGATAACCTGACGAACGAGAGGCTCGGGACACTTCTTCCGTCATGCCCGGGCTTTGTAAGCTCCCATATATGCGCCAATGATTTCACTCGGCGTTTGAACCGCGCACCGAACCCTGCGATCATCGGCCGCCATGGCAACCGCCGCCCTGAAGACACCGAATCGCCTCGCGCCCGAGCAGGCGGGGTTCTACCGGGAGCACGGCTATCTCGCGCCGTTCCGGGTGCTGGACACCGACGAGGCCGCCGCGATGCGCGCCTCGCTCGATGCGTTCGAGGCGGAGCGCGGGTTTTCGGCTGGCGACATCCACATGAAGGGCCATCTCTGCTTCCCCTGGTCGCACGCCCTCGCCGCGCGCTCCGGGATCCTGGACGTCGTGGAGGACCTGATCGGCCCGGATATCCTGCTCTTCGCCTCGAAATTCTGGATCAAGCCGCCGCGATCCGGCCGCTTCGTCTCGTGGCACCAGGATTCGGCCTATTTCGGTCTCGACCCGCATGCGCTCGCGGCTGTCTGGATCGCGCTTACCGACAGCAACCGCTCCAATGGCTGCATGCGCGTGATTCCGGGCTCGCATCTGGGAACCGCCCACTGGCACCGGGAGACGCCGGACGAGGACAATTTGCTGGGACGCGGCCAGACGATCGAGGGGCTGGACGAGAGCAAGGCCGTCGACCTGGAGCTCCGGGAAGGCGAGTTCTCGATCCACCACGAGCGGACGGTGCACGGTTCGCTGCCCAACCGGACCGACGGGCCGCGTATCGGGCTGGCGCTGTTCTACATCCCGACCTCGGTGCGCTCGACGATCGGCCGGCGCGCGGCGACGCTGGTGCGCGGCGTCGACCGGTTCGGGCATTGGGACGACGAACCCGTGCCGGAGGTCGACGGCGATCCGGCGATCCTCGACTATATGCGCGCCGCGCAACGCCGCTACCACGACCCGGCCTACACCCAGGAGGCGGGCTAACCCCCCGAGACGTGCAGGATCGCGATCATCGAGACGACGGCGAGCGTCACGCCGGCGTTGAGCCTCCACATGCCCTTCCTGCGCGCGGCGTCGGGGAGCGACCGGTTCGTCATCGCGGCGAAGCCCTGGAAGCCGAGCAGGACCCCCACCCCCAGCATCAGCCCGAGGACAGGCGCTTCCCAGCTCATCCGTCTTCCGGGTCGGGCGGGCTGTCCGGGGATTCGTCGGTCGGCTCCCCGCCGAGCGCGACCAGCGCCTCCCTGACCTCGGCGAGCGCGCGGTCGAGGAGCGCCCCGTCGGTGCCGCGCAGCACGACGCTGACCCCGAACCGGCGCTGCCGCATGGCGGGGTAGCTGCCGATGTCGATATCGGGATAGCGGTCCTGCACTTCGCCGAGCGCCTCGGCTATGGCTCCCTCGGGCAGATGGACGTGGATCGCGCGCGCCTCCATGCGCGAGCCGCCCACGAGGTGTTGCTTCATCCCGTCGAACATCGCCTGCATGATCTGCGGCACGCCGGCGAGGACG
>JAPPHW010000077.1:2312-3235 GCA_028820945.1 Defluviicoccus sp. | reverse complement strand
CTCAACATGGTCTATCCGTTCCCGGATTTCCTGATCTACACCAAGCAGTGCAAGCAGCTCGCCGCGGACATCACCGAGGCCGCCAAGGGCAAGCTGTCGATCGAGGTGCTGCCCTTCAACTCGATCAAAATGTTTCAGCAGCCGCCCGCCGTCCGCAAGGGCCGGGTCGACATGATGTGCACGCCCTACGCCTTTTTCGCCCGGGCGGTGCCGGAGAACGAGGCGGTGTCGACATCGTCCTCCAACCCGGAGACCGTGCGCGCGAATGGCGGCATGGCGATGCTGGACGAAATCCAGCAGAAACAGTTCGGCGTGAAGAATCTCGGCTGGACATCGTCGGGCGGCCGCTTCCGGATCTATATGGAGACGGCGCCGAAATTCAACGACAAGGGCATGCTGGATCTTGCCGGGGTGAAGCTGCGCGACAACCCGATCTACGGCGCCTTTTTCCGCGCCATGAACGCGACGACCCATCCGCTTCCGGCGACCCAGGTCTATTCGGCGCTCGAAAAGGGCGTGGTGAACGCCGCCGCCTGGGCCACCATCGGCCTGAAGGGCCTGAAATGGGACAAGTTCCTGCGCCACGCGGTGGAGCCGGAGTTCTATCACACCGATATCGGCTGGTTCATAAACCTCAAAAAGTGGAACAGCCTCGACGCGGGGCTTCGCAAACTCGTTCAGGACATGGTGATCGAGAACGAGAAGGCGGTGCGCAAGGTCCTGCTTGAGGAATCCAAGAAGGAACGGGCGGTTCTCGCCAAGGAAGGCATGAAGTTCCACACCGTCCCCGCCGCCGATGTCTATTCCAAGCTCGCGGTCGATTCCGCCTATGCCCGCATGACCGATCGGCTGAAGAAGGCAAAGCGGCCCACAGACCACGTCGCCAAGCTGCGCGAGCTCTGGCAGCAGCAATAGCACGTTCG
>JAPPHW010000077.1:0-2302 GCA_028820945.1 Defluviicoccus sp. | reverse complement strand
TTATTCTTCTCATCCCCACCCCCCCAACCCCCCCCTCGCCCCTTAGGGGGCTTGAATCTGCTCGCTCGCCTTCGCCGCCGGGGCGGGCGCCCCCCCCCCCCCGCGGCAGGCGCCGCGAGGGGCCGGAAAGGCGGCGGATGACTGCGCTGCGCGCCCTCGACAGGGCCTGGGCCGCTCTGCTCTGGGCCATGATGGCGCTGGCCGCGCTCTATGTGGGCTTCATCATGCTGGCGATCGTCTATGTGACGATCTTCCGCAGCGCGGGCTGGGCTTATAACCAGTTCGTCTTCACGCTCATCGAATACGGCTTCCTTTACATCCTGTTCCTCGGATCGCCCTGGCTCGTGCGAACCAGGGGGCATGTCTATATCGAGCTGCTGACCGCCGCCGTTCCCGAGCGCAACCGCGCGGTGCTGTCCCGCGCCATCGCCGCGCTCTGCGCCGCGATTTGCCTGATCTGGGTCTGGTACACGTGGGGCATCTTTCTGGAGCATCTCGAGGACACGCTCGCCTTCGACGAGCTGCGGGACGACCGGGGCATGCGCCTGTGGACGACCACGATCGTCTATCCCGTGGGCTTCCTCTTCATGGCGGTCGAGTTCCTGCGCTTCGTCTTCGGGCGTCAGACCATGCACAGCGGCGAGGCTGGCGTCGGCAACGAACGGATCGAGCTCGAGGAAACCAGGCGCAGATTGACGGAAACGCGCTGAATGGAGTGGTACTGGATCCTCCTGGCGCTGTTCGGCTCGATCCTCTTGCTGATGTTCGCCGGCCTTCCGGTCGGCATCGCCTTCATCGCGGTCAACACGGTCGCCGCCTTCTTCATTTTCGGCCGGTTCGGCGATTTCGACACCCGGGTCCAATCGGCCATCGGCCAGCATGTCGACAACGCCTTCGGCAACATGACGATCTTCGCCATCGTGCCGATTCCCATGTTCCTGCTGATGGGCGAGCTATTCTTTCACACCGGTCTCGCCAACCGGATGTTCGATGCGGTCGAGAAGCTGATGGGCCGGGTGCCGGCGCGGCTGTCCTACGTCACCGTCGCCGGCGGCACGGCGTTCGCCACGCTGTCGGGCTCGTCGATGGGATCGACCGCTCTCCTGGGCACCCTGATGGTCCCGGAGATGGCGGCGCGGGGTTACAAGAAGAGCATGTCGATCGGGCCGATCCTCGGCACCGGCGGCCTTGCCATGCTGATCCCGCCGTCCGCGCTCGCCGTGCTCCTGGGCACCCTGGCGGAGATCGACATCGGCAAGCTGCTGATCGCGGGCGTCGTCCCCGGGCTGTTGCTGGCGGTTCTCTACGCCATCCTGATCTTCATACGCGCCACCCTCGACCCCTCGGCCGCGCCGTCGTACGAGGTCGAAATCGTACCCGTCGGCCGACGCATTCTGCTGTTTTTTTCCGACGTCCTGCCGATGATCTCGATCATCGTCTTCGTGATCGCCCTGATCATGGGAGGGGTGGCGACGCCATCGGAAGCGGCCGCCTACGGCTCGGTCGGCGTGATCCTGCTGGCGGTGGGCTACCTGTTCGCGGCGCCGCTGCTGCGCGGCGATTTCCGGGAGGCCTGGGCGTTCGGGCCGTTCTTCGCTACGGCGATGTGGAAGTCCATGTGGGGGGCGGGACGGGTCACGGTGATCGCGCTGATGATCCTGTTCGGCTCGTCGCTGTTTTCCAACGTGCTGGCCGCCTCGGGCTCCAGCGCGGCGCTGATCCAATGGGTCGCGGGCTTCGCGGTCTCGCCCTACGTCATGCTGCTGATGATGTTCGGCATCCTGTTGCTGCTCGGCATGTTCATGGACCAGCTCGCCATGATGCTGCTGACGGTGCCGATCTTTTTCCCGATCGTGCAGGGCCTCGATTTCGGCATGGCGGCGGACATGAAGCTGATCTGGTTCGCGGTGATCATGCTGCTGGCGATGGAGATCAGCTTTACGACGCCGCCCTTCGGACTGCTGCTGTTCGTCATGCAGGGGGTAGCGCCTCCCGGAACGCGCTTCGGCGAGATCTGCCTCGCCGCGCTGCCTTTCATGGGCTGCGCGCTGCTGCTTACCCTGCTGATCGTGATCTTTCCGCCCCTGGCGATCTGGCTGCCCTGGCTCGGCGGGTAGGGCCTATCCGTTTCAGATTGAACCGCCTCCCCGTCATGCCCGGACTTGTTCCATTGGCGTCCGGTTTGGATGTTCGGCACGGGCCGTGCGCCGATGGGCGGGGACGATGTCGGGCGGGACGGGCGTTCTCCGGCGCTCCTCACCCTCCCGGCCGTCATGCCCGGACTTGTTCCATTGCTGTCCGG
>JAPPHW010000368.1 GCA_028820945.1 Defluviicoccus sp. | reverse complement strand
ACCCAGATCGGCGCGAGCGTGCAGTTCTCCAGCACCGTCAGATGCGGGAACAGGTTGAACTGCTGGAAGACCATGCCGACTTCGCTGCGGATGGCGTCGATGTTCTTCAGATTGTGGGTAAGTTCGGTGCCGTCGACGATCACCCTTCCTTCCTGGTGCTCCTCCAGCCGGTTGATGCAACGGATCAGCGTCGACTTGCCCGAGCCCGACGGCCCGCAGATGACGATGCGCTCGCGCTCTTCCACCTCTAGGTCGATGTCGCGCAGCACGTGGAAGGTCCCGAACCACTTGTTCAGGCCGGCGATCCGGATGATCGGCTCCCCGGCGCCGCCCGGTCCGGTCTCCGCCTCCGCCTCCGCCATGATGCCCTCCCTCAGCGCCGCGTGGTGTCGAGGCGCTTCTCCAGATTAATCGAGTAGCGCGACATGCCGAAGCAGATCACGAAGAAGAACAGCGCCGCCAGCAGGAAGGTCTCGTAATCGACCTTGCCCAGCCAGTCCTGGTTGGTCTGCAAGAGGCGCGCCTGGCCGAGGATGTCGAACAGGCCGATGATGATGACCAGCGTGGTGTCCTTGAACAGGCCGATGAAGGTGTTGACGATGCCCGGGATGGAGATCTTCAGCGCCTGCGGCAGGACGATCAGGCGCATCGACTGCCAGTAGCCCAGGCCCATCGCCTGGCCCGCCTCGTACTGCCCCTGGGGAATCGCCTGTAGCCCGCCCCGGATCACCTCCGCCATGTAGGCCGACGCGAACACGGTGATGATGACCATCACCCGGACGAGCTGATCGAGCGAGACCTCGCGCGGCAGGAAGATCGGTAGCAGGATGATGGCAACGAAAAGCAGCGTGATGAGCGGCACGCCGCGGATGAATTCGATGAACGCGACCGAGAAGGCGCGCACGATCGGCATGCGCGAGCGCCGTCCGAGCGCGAGCAGGACGCCGATGGGAAGCGAGAGCACGATCCCGGTCACGCCGGCGACGAGGTTGAGCACGAAGCCGCCGAACTGGTCGGTGCGAACGACCTCCAGACCGAGCCCTCCGACCAGCAGGAACGCCGCGATTACGGGATAGGCCAGCGAGAACCAGCGCCCGTAGCGCGCATAGGGCAGGTTGGCGAACAGCAGGTAGCCGACCGCCGGCACCAGCAGGATGACGGCCAGGTTGACGCGCCAATAAGCCTCCGCCGGATAAAAGCCGTAGACGAACTGCTCGATGCGCTGGTCGAGCCACGCCCAGCACGCCCCCTCGCTCGTGCAGTCCTTGCCCGCCTCCCCGACGTAGGTGGCTTCGAGGAACGTCCAGTCGAGCAGCGGCGGGACGATCAGCGCGAGCAGGGCGAGCGAGGCCAGGGTGAGCAAGACGCTCAGCCAGCTGGAAAACAGGTTCGCCCGCATCCAGCCGATCGCGCCGACGCTGGTTATCGGCGCCGGCCGCTCCGGCACCATCTCCGCCCGGCTGCGATGGAAGGCCTTGCCCGTCATCGCTCCACCAGGGCGATGCGCTTGTTGTACCAGTTCATGTAGGCCGACGTGATCAGGCTCAGCGCTAGGTAAAACGCCATGTAGAGGGAGATCACCTCGATCGCCTGGCCGCTCTGGTTGAGGATGGTGTCGCCGGTCGAGACGATGTCCTGGTAGCCGATGGCGACGGCGAGCGACGAGTTCTTGGTCAGGTTGAGATACTGGCTTGTCATCGGCGGCACGATGACGCGCAGCGCCTGCGGCAGGACGATCTCGCGCATGATCAGGTTGCGCTTCAGCCCCAGCGCGCCGGCGGCCTCGGTCTGCCCCCTGGAGACCGCGAGGATCCCGGCGCGCACGATTTCGGAGATGAAGGCGCCCGTGTAGGTGGACAGCGCGAGCCACAGCGCCACCAGCTCCGGCGTGATGCTCACCCCGCCCTGCAGGTTGAACCGTTTCTTCACCGGCACGTCGAAATCGAGCGGCTGTCCGACGGCGAAATAGACGGCGAGGGGAACGCCGGCGATCAATCCGAGCCCGGCCCAGCCGACCGGAAAGGTCTGGCCCGTGGCATCCTGGCGCCTCTTTGCCCAAACCCTGACTGCGACGGTCGCCGCGATACCCGCCAGGACCGCCGCCAGCACGATCGCCGAGCCGTCCTCGAGGATGGGCGTGGGCAGGCGCACGCCGCGGTTGTTGAGAAAGACCGTTTCGCCGATCGATATGCTCTCGCGCACCTTGGGCAGCGCCAGCATGATCAGCCACCAGAAGATGATCTGCAGCAGGACCGGGACGTTGCGGGTGAACTCGACCCAGACCGCCACGATCCGGCTTATCAGGAAATTGTTCGAAAGCCTGAGAACGCCGGTCACGAAGCCGATCGCCGTGGCGGCGGCGATGCCCATGACGGCGACCACGATCGTGTTGAGCCCGCCGACGGCGAGCGCCCGCCCGTAGGTCGAGGTCGACGCGTACTCGATCAGTCGCTGGTTGATGTCGAAGTTGGCGGTGTCGAACAGGAAGCCGTAGCCGAAGGAAAGGCCGGCCTCCTCGTAGTTGGCGATGGTGTTGACGACGATGAAAGCGACCACACCGGCCAGGCCGACGACCAGAGCGATCTGGTAAACGACGCCGCGGACGCGTTCGTCGGTCAGCGCCCGGCCGATATCGAACCCGCCGCCCGACGGCGCATTCCCGCTCACTGTGGCGCCGTTCTCATTGGATACCGCAAAAAACACCGCCCCGCCCGGCAATCCGGGCGAGGCGGTGCGTCGTCGTTTCTACCGGAACGGAGGCGAGTAGAGGATGCCGCCGTCCTTGTAGAGGGCGTTGAGTCCCCGGGCCAGGCCGAGCGGGGTCTTGGGGCCGATATAACGCTCGAACATCTCGGCGTAGTTGCCTTCCGCGGCGATCGCGCGGGCGGCCCAGTTCGCGTCGAGGCCGAGCATCTTGCCCATCGAGCCTTCCTTGCCGAGCATCCGGTCGATCTCCGGATTATCCGTCCCCTCGGCCATCTTCGCGACGTTGGCCTGGGTCACCCCGAGCTCCTCGGCGCTGATCAGCGCGTTCAGCGTCCAGCGCGCGATGTCCGCCCACTGGTCGTCGCCCTGGCGCACCAGCGGCCCGAGCGGCTCCTTGGAGATGATCTCCGGGAACACCATGTGCTTGCCGGGCTCGGGGAAGGTCGCCTTGGTCGCCGCCAGGCCGGAGGCGTCCGTCGTGTAGACGTCGCAGCGCTCCGCCTCGTAGGCCGCGCGGGCCTCGGCGTTGGTCTCGATCGGCACCGGCTCGTACTTGATCTTGTTG
>JAPPHW010000049.1 GCA_028820945.1 Defluviicoccus sp. | reverse complement strand
CCGCGGCAACAACCCGCTCCGCGAGGCGATGCACTCGGTCTTCCTGTACCACGCGGTCCGCGCCGGAATGGACATGGGAATCGTCAACGCGGGCCAGCTCGGCATCTACGAAGACATCGACCCCGAACTCCGCGAGCGTATCGAGGACGTGGTGCTTGCGCGCCGCGACGATGCGACCGAACGGCTGCTCGCGGTCGCCGATTCCGCCAAGGCGAAGACCGCGTCCACGGACGGAGACGAATGGCGCGAAGAGCCCGTGGAGGCGCGCCTGGTTCACGCCCTGGTCAACGGCATCAACGCGTTCGTCGTCGAGGACACCGAAGAGGCCCGGATCGCCGCCCGGCACCCGCTCCATGTGATCGAGGGGCCGCTGATGGACGGGATGAACATCGTGGGCGACCTGTTCGGCGACGGAAAGATGTTCCTGCCCCAGGTCGTCAAGAGCGCACGGGTGATGAAGCAGGCCGTGGCCCATTTGATCCCCTTTATCGAGGCGGAAAAGTCGTCGGAAGAGAAAGCTTCGGCCAAGGGCAAGATCGTCATGGCGACGGTCAAGGGCGACGTCCACGACATCGGAAAAAACATCGTGGGCGTGGTTCTCGAGTGCAACAATTTCGAGGTCGTCGATCTGGGGGTGATGGTTCCCGCGGATCGGATCCTCGCCGCCGCGCGGGAGGAAAACGCGGACCTGATCGGGCTGAGCGGTCTGATTACGCCGTCGCTCGACGAGATGGTCCATGTCGCCGGCGAAATGCAGCGCACGGGAATGTCCGTTCCGCTCCTGATCGGCGGCGCCACCACCTCGAAGGTGCACACCGCCGTCAGGATCGCCCCGCAATACGATGCGCCGACGATCCATGTGACGGACGCATCCCGCGCCGTCGGCGTCGCCGCCGGCGTGCTCAACGACGGCGCCCGCGATGCCTACATCGCATCCGTCGATGAGGACTACGCGGCCCTTCGCGCGGGCTTCGAGCGCCGGGTCGAAGACAGCGGTCTCGCGACCGTCGCCGAGGCGCGCGCCAACCGTCTCTCGCTCGACTGGACCGACGCCGCGCCGCCCCGCCCCCGCCTGCTCGGCACGCGGGTCTTCGACGACTACCCGCTCGCCGAACTGCGGAACCGGATCGACTGGACGCCGTTTTTCCGCACCTGGGAAATCGCCGGCACCTATCCGCGCGTTCTCGAGGACGCGGCGGTGGGAGAGGCGGCGCGAAGCCTTTTCGACGATGCCCAGAAGATGCTCGACCGGATCGTCGGGGAACGTTGGATGCGGGCGGCGGGCGCGATCGGCATGTTCCCGGCGAACCGCGTCGGCGACGACGATATCGCGGTCTATTCCGAAACCGGGTCCGGCTCGATCCTCGCCACGATTCCTACGCTTCGCCAGCAGATGAAGCGCCGCGGTTCGCGGCCCAACCTCGCCCTCGCCGATTTCCTCGCCCCCGCCGAAACCGGGGTCCGGGATTATGTCGGGGCCTTCGCCGTAACCGCGGGTCTCGGCATCGAGCCCCACATCGAACGGTTCGAGGCGGAGAACGACGATTACGGCGCGATCATGCTGCGCGCGCTCGCCGACCGGCTCGCGGAGGCCTTCGCCGAGCGCATGCACGAGCGGGTACGCAAGGAATTCTGGGGCTACGATCCCGCCGAGGATCTCGACAACGACGCGCTGATCCGCGAAGACTATCGCGGCATCCGCCCGGCGCCGGGCTATCCTGCCTGCCCGGACCACTCGGAGAAGGAAACCCTGTTCCGGTTGCTCGACGCGACGGATAGCGTCGGCATCGCGCTAACCGAGAGCTTCGCGATGACGCCCGCCGCCTCCGTCGCCGGCTACTACTTCGCCCATCCGGAGGCCCGTTATTTCGGGGTCGGCAAGATCGGGCGCGACCAGGTGGAGGATTACGCCCTTCGGCGCGGCATCCGCCTCGACGAAGCCGAGCGTCTGCTTGCGCCCAACCTGGCCTACGAACCCCGATGCGGACGCGCTTCCGAGCGGAAGCGGGCGCGCCCATGACGGAGTCTTGACGCCATGGCCGGGATCGAGGCCCCGATGGAAACGCTGCGCGAGACCGTCCGCGCGGAGTGGACCGATTACAACGGACACATGAATCTCGCTTATTTCGTGCTCATCTTCGATCTGGCGACGGACCGCTTCTATTCCGAATTCGGGCTCGGCGAGGACTACTGCAAGCGCACCGGTCGCTCGACCTTCGCGGTGGAGAGCCACACCAACTACCTTGCCGAGCTGCTCGAGGCCGCCGCCGTCCGCTGCACGACGCAACTCCTCGGGTTCGACGAGAAACGCATGCACTATTTCCACCGCATGTACCGGACGGAGGACGGCGCGCTCGCGGCGACCATGGAGCTGATGGCCGTCCACGTCGATCTGGGGCTGCGGAAAGTCGCCCCGATGCCGGACGACATTCAGAGCCGGCTGGGCGAGATTTTCGTGGCGCACGCCGCGCTGGAACGCCCCCCTCAGGCCGGCCGGATCATGTATCTCGGCAACCCTGTGAGAAAATAGGGATTTGCGGCTTTCAGGCTGGCGGGCTACATGTTCGGGCATGTTCGCGAGGTGCCTTGTCACGCTTTGCGTTGTCGCGGGTGCCGCCGGCGCCGGGACGGCACGGGCGGAGTGCGCGGACCCCGGCGAGCCCGGGGTCGACTGGCGGCGCTGCATCCTCGACCGCCAGGACCTGCGCGGGCTAGACCTCGCGAAGGCCAAGCTTCGCGATGCGTCCTTCAACCGCGGATTTCTCGACAAGACCAGCATGGCGGGGGCGGACGCCTACCGGGCGAAGTTCCTGAGCGCGTCGCTGACCGGCGCCACCTTCGACGGCGCCCGGCTGGTCGAGGCGGATTTCACCAAGGCCGATCTCACCGGCGCGTCGCTTCGCAAGGCGGATCTCAGGCGGGCGCGGCTGTTCCGGGCGGTTCTCAGGAACGCCGACCTGAGCGGCGCGAAGCTGCGCGGCGCGGATCTGCTGAACGCGGACTTCACCGGAGCGACTTGGGTCGACGGGAAAAAGGTCTGCGCGGAAGGATCGATCGGCAAATGCCAGTAGGCGCGGCGGACGGGTGACCGCAACGGATCGATGTCAGAGCGGGCTGCATCCGATCCAACGCCGGCAGAGACAAGGCCGATTCGACCGATTCAGCGCGTCGCGCGGTGGCTGCGGGCCGAACCGTTTCTTTCTCTCGTCCTCGCCGCCCTGATCGGCTTCGCCGGAGCCTATTGCGCGATCGGGTTCCAGGAACTCTATCTCGCCTTCCAGAC
>JAPPHW010000244.1 GCA_028820945.1 Defluviicoccus sp. | reverse complement strand
ACGCGATGAACAAGGATCTCAGAACCTTCCTCGCCGAGGCCCGGCAGATGGGCCCGGAGTATTTCCAGTCCGTCACCCGGCCGGTCGATCCGGTCTACGAGCCCTGCGTGATCCAGCAGAAGCTCGCCGCGCGGGACGACTATCCGGTCATCCGCTTCGAGAAGGTCAACGGCTCGGAGCTCCCGCTGGTCACCAACCTGTTCGGCAAGTACGAGCTGCTCGGGCTCGCGCTCGGCGTCGATCCGGACCGGCCGAAATCCGAGATCCTCGACCGTTTCCGCGAGCGCGTCGCCGAGCCGGTGCCCACCAAGTCCGTTCCCCGCGAGGACGCGCCGATCAAGCAGATCGTGATCGAAAAGGACGCGGTCGATCTCGGCACGCTGCCGGTGGTCAAGCACGCCGTGAAGAACTCCGGCAAGTACATCGCCATCGGCTGCCTGGTGGTGAAGGACCCCGAGACCGGGGTGCTCAACGCCGGCGTCTACCGCCACGAGATCAAGGGCAAGGACGAGCTCGCCTGCATGTTCAACCCGGCGCACCACGCAGGCTACATCTACCGCAAGTACCGCGAGATGAACAAACCGATGGACGCGGTGCTGTTCATCGGCCACCACCCGGCCGCGATCCTCGGCACGCTGTCCAAGCAGCCCTTCGATTCCGACGAGTACGAGATGATGGGCGCGCTGATGGGCGAGCCGCTCGAGGTGGTGCCGGGCGAGACCGTCGACATCCCGGTCCCGGCCTGGGCGGAGATCGCCATCGAAGGCTTCCTCGATCCCGCGAAGGAGACCGCCGACGGGCCGTTCTCCGAATACACCGGCTTCTACGGGCCGGCCAAGGATCCGGTCGGGCTGATGCAGGTGACCGGGATTACCATGCGCCGCGACGCGATCTATCACGACCTCGACCCGTCGCACCGCGAGCACAACCTGGCCGGCGCGCTCACCTTCGAGACCGCGCTCTACAACGCGGTCGCCAAGCTCGTCCCCTCGGTGACCGGCGTCCATCTGCCGCCATCCGGCAACTGCACCTTCACCGCCTATATCAAGATCAGGAAGCGGGTGCCGGGCGAGGGCAAGTCGGCCGGCATGGCGGCGCTGGCCGGCGATCCCAACGTCAAGATCGCCATCGTGGTCGACGACGAGATCGACATCTACAACGACTCCGACGTGCTCTGGGCGATCTCGACCCACGTCCAGGCCGACCGCGACGTGACCGCGATCCCCTTCGCGATGGGCGCCCATCTCGACCCGTCCGCTTACGGCGAGGTCCGGACCGACAAGGGCCCGATGCAGACCAAGATGATCGTCGACGCGACGCGCCCGGCGACGCTCCCCTTCGCCGACCGAATCGTGCCGCCCCAGGAGGCGTGGGAGCGGATCAGGCTGGAGGACTATCTCGACGGGTAGGGCGTCTCCGGCGGCCCGCTCCCGCCACGAATCGTTGACTCCCTCCCGCCGGGTTGCGAGCATCGCGCGGCCCAACGGGAGATGACTCATGGCGAAGCTGCGGCATATCGCGATATCCGTCCAGGATCTCGAAACCGCGCGGAAGTTCTTCGAGGAGGCGTTCGACATGAAGGCGGTCGGCAAGGCCGGCAGCGGGGTCTACATGTCGGACGGCACGATCAACGTCGCGCTCTTGGCGCGCGAGGGGCGGCCGCTCGGCTACGAAGGCGAGGAGCCGTTCTACGGCATCGAGCATTTCGGCATCTGGGTCGATGACATCGACGAGGCGCGCCGCAAGGTCGAGGCGGCCGGGGCGACGCATGTGATGGGCGAGCCGACCGGCAACCCCAACACCTTCTACGAGGTGAAGTATCGCGACCCGCTCGGCCAGATCTTCGACCTGACCGAGAACGGCTGGCGGGGCGCGGTCAAGGAGGTCGTGCCGGCCGAGGAGCCGCGGGCGGCGGAGGCCGCGGAGTAGCGCCGTGGCCGAAATCTACGATCTCGTCATCGCCAGCGACGACGCGATCGACCCCGGGACGGACTATCGCGGCCCGGCCGAGATCGCGGTGAAGGGCGGGCGGATCGCGGCGTTCGCGCCCGAGCTCCCGCCGCACCGCGCGGACCGGCGGTTCGACGCGCGCGGCGGGACGGTTTGCCCCGGGCTGATCGACTTCCACGTCCATGTCTATGAGTGGGTGACCAATTTCGGCCTGCACCCGGACGAGGCGGGGGTGCATTCGGGCGCGACCACGATCGTCGACCAGGGGAGTTCCGGCGCGTGGACCGTCGGCGGGTTCGACGCCTATATCGCGCGGGCGGCCGAGACCGACGTGCGCGCGTTCGTCTCCGCCAACCTCGCCGGCGCGCTCAAGGGGGGGATGGAAGGCACCGTCCTCCACAACCCCGGCATGATGCGGATCGAAGCGATCGCCGAGGCCGCCGCCGCGTATCCGGACCTGGTCAAGGGGATCAAGAGCCACGGCGAATCGGGCGGGCTGTCGCACTGGGGGCTCGAGGTGCTGAAGATGGCGGTCGAGGCCGGCGCGGCGACCGGGCTCCCGCTCTACGTCCATACCGGCGAGCTGTTCCCGGTCGACGAGGCCAACCGCCCCGACCCGGCGGGCGTGCTCGAACAGGTGGTGCCGGCGCTGAACCCCGGGACCACGCTCGCCCATGTCTACAGCACGATGCCGGACGGGATCATGGGCGAGGGGGACGCGATGCCCCGGATCGTGCACGAGGCGCTGGAGCGCGGCATCCATTTCGACATCGGCCACGGGGTGAATTTCTCGTTCGACATCGCGCGGCGGATGATGGGCGAAGGCGTGCTGCCCAACACGATATCGAGCGACGTGCATTCGGACTTCCACGCCTATCACGACGATTCCAGGCTCGACTACAGCCTGTGCGGGGCGATGTCCAAGCTCTGGGCGCTCGGCATGGACCTGGCGGATGTCGTGAAGCGGGCGACGCTCAACCCGGCCCTGATCCTGGGCGAGGCCGGCGAGATCGGCACCTTCGCCCCCGGCAGCCGCGCCGACGTCACGATCCTGGATCTCGCGGAAGGGCGCTGGGCGCTGACCGATTGCACGGGCGAGGAGCTCGTCGTCGACCGCCGCCTCGTGCCCGCCACGGTGTTCCGCGAGGGGAGGGAGATTACCCCAAACCGCCGCCTGCTCCGCGACGTCTGCCCGCCGGAGATGCGCGCCGCGGCGTAGGCGCCCTTCGATACGGCGCTGGGGGGGGGGGGGCGCGGGGGGGGTTGGGGGCGGGGGCGCCGCCCCGCCCGGGGCCCCCCCCCCCGATGGGGGGGCGGCGCCGGCGGCGAGCCCCC
>JAPPHW010000260.1 GCA_028820945.1 Defluviicoccus sp. | reverse complement strand
AGCCCCACCACGGCGACGCGGTAGCTGCACGCCTCCGGCGGCAGCCAGAAATCGGCGATCTCCGGAAACTGCTGGATGAGGAGGGGGACGAAGACCTCGTTGAGCGCTTCGCCCAGCACGGACGGCTCGTCCGGCGGACGCCCGGTGAACGTCGTCAGGTAGATCGGATCGCGCCGCATCGTCATCGCCGACACGGTGAAGACGGGAAAGCGGTCGGCGGGGTTGTAATAGCCCGTGTGGTCGCCGTACGGGCCCTCGTCGCCGTATTCGTCGAGCGAGACCTCCCCTTCGAGCACGATCTCCGCGTCGGCGGGCACTTGCAGCGGCACGGTCTTGCAGTCCACCAAGTCGATCCGGCGCCCGCGAAGCAGGCCGGCGAAGCGGTATTCCGACATCGTCTCGGGCACCGGCGCGACGGCGGCGACGATCGTCGCCGGGTTGGCTCCGATGACCGCGGCGGCGGGCAGCGCCCGTGCCCCGGTCTCCGTCGACCCGGCTCGCTCGGCGTGGTGGCGGGCGCCGCCGCGATGCCGCAGCCAGCGCATCAGGGTCGTGTTCCGGCCCGTCACCTGCATGCGGTAGATGCCGATATTGGTGCGGCCTCCCGCGTCCGCGGTGACAACCAGCGGCCAGGTGATCAGCGGCGCCGGCTCGCCCGGCCAGCACCGCTGGACGGGGAGGCGTCCGAGGTCGATGTCGGCGCCGGTCAGCACGGTCTCCTGACAGCGTGCGTTTTTCACCGTGCGCGGCTGCATCGCCATCGCGGTCTTGAGAAGCGGCAGCATCTCCACCGCCTCGCGCCAGCCTCCGGGGGGGTCGGGCTGGCGAAGGAAGGCAAGCTGTTCCCCGAGCTCGCGAAGCGTCCCCGGTTCGCGCCCCATGCCCCAGGCGACGCGCTCGACCGTTCCGAAGAGGTTGGCCAGAACCGGCATTTCGAAGGGCGTACCGTCCGCCTTGACGGGGCGCTCGAAAATCACCGCGGGGCCGCCCTCGGCCAGCAGGCGGGTCTGGATCTCGGTCATTTCGAGCGCGGTCGAGACCGGGGTGGAAACCCGAATCAGCCGGCCTTCGGATTCCAGCCGGGTGACGAACTCGCGCAGATCCGCGTAGCTCCTGACGGCAATGTTCATGGAACGGAGTTCCGGGCTCCAGCTTGACCGTGCCCGACATGCTGCCAAAGCGGGGCGGGCTTGGCCATCGCCCCGAAAGGCGGGTCAGTGGAGATGTCCGGGAAGGTCCTTGACCGCGTCGTCGATCAGCGCGCCCGCGCGGTCCTCGCCGAGGCGCTCGCCGATCACGCGCGCGGTGGCCGCGATCGCGATGTCCACCGCCGCTTCGCGCACCGCGCGCACTGCCTCGGTCTCGGCCTGGGAGATCTTCTCCTGGGCAAGCGCCTTCCGGCGTTCGATCGTGCGTTCGAGGTTTTCGACCGCTTCCACCCGCAGCCGTTCGGCTTCGCCGCGCGCCTGTTCGATCATCTGCGCGGCCTCGCGCGCGGCGTCCCGCTGCTTGCGCTGGTATTCGGCCAACAGGTGCTGCGCCTCTTCGTGCAGGGTCTGGGCTTCGTCGAGAGTCCGCTCGATCCGTTCGCTTCTCGCGTCGAGCGCCTGGGTCAGGCCGCGCCAGACGGGCCTCGCCACGCCCGCGACGAGTATGACGAAGCCCACCGCGACCCAGAATTCCGGCGTCGACAGCATCAGCCGCGCTCCTTCATGACCTGTTCCACGGCGGCCTCGGCCGCGCCCCGGTCGGCCGGCGTTCCGGTCAGGCGTTCGGCGGCGAGCTCCGCGAGCTCGGCCGCGACGGTTTCGACATCCGCCATCGCCTGCTCGCGCGCCGCCTCGATTCGCGCCTCTCCCGCCGCCGCTTCCTCGGCGAGCTGGGCGGTCAGGGCATCGTTCCTTTCCGCCGCCTCGGCGGCGAAACGCTCGGTGCTGTCGCGCAGGATCGCCTGGGCTTCCGCCCGTGCCTTGGCCGCCGCCTCCTCGTAAGCGGCGAGCACCGTCTCGGCTTCCGACTTGAGCTCGGCCGCCTTCCGGAGGTCGCCGTCTATGCGCTCCTGCCGGGTCACCAGGATCTGCGAGATCCGGGGCAGCGCCGAGCGCCACAGAACGAGGTAGAGGATACCGAACGTCAGCACCAGCCAGACGACCTGGCTGAGATAGGTATCGATCTGTTCCAGCTGGGGCATGGCGGCGCCGTCAGGCCCGTCGGCGGACCGCTAGCCGAACAGGATGACCAGCGCGACCACCAGCGCGAAGAGCGCGATGGCCTCGACGAGGGCGAAGCCCAGCATCGTCATCGGGAAGACGTCGCCCCTCGCCGCCGGGTTGCGCGCCACCGCCGAGATGAACGACGAGAAGATCGCGCCGATCCCGATTCCCGACCCCACCACGCCGATGACCGCGAGGCCGGCGCCGATAACCTTGGCTGCTTCAAGCTCCATGATGTCCCCTCTTTCGGAAAATGCGCGCGCTCAGTGGAGATGCAGCGCGTCGTTGATGTAGAGGCAGGTGAGGATCGCGAACACGTAGGCCTGCAGGAACGCGATCACGAGTTCGAGCCCGGACAGGGCGGCGACGAATGCGAGCGGCAGGATCCCCGCCGCGCCGAGCGCGGGCACGAAACCCGCGAAGACCTTGAGCAGCGTATGGCCCGCCAGCATGTTCGCGAACAGCCGCACCGACAGGCTGATCGGCCGCGACAGGTAGGAAATGATCTCGATCGGGATCAGCAGCGGCCAAAGCGCCACCGAAACCCCCGGCGGAACGAAGAACGTGACGAAGTGGAACCCGTGCTTCACGAAGCCCAGGATCGTAACGCCGACGAACACCACCGCCGCCAGCGCGAACGTCACGACGATATGGCTGGTGAACGTGAAGCTGTAGGGGATCATCCCCAGCATGTTGCCGAACAGCACGAACATGAACAGCGTGAAGACGAACGGGAAGTAGCGCCGGCCGTCGGCGCCGACCGTCTCGCGCAGCAGACCGACGATAAACTCGTAGGACAGCTCCACCATCGACTGCCATCGCCCCGGAACCAGCGCCCGCCGGCGCACGCCGAGCATCAGGAACAGCATGATCAGGACCAGCGCGATCACCATCATCAGCGACGAGTTGGTGAACGAGATGTCGGCCTCGCCCAGCCGGATCGGAAGCAGGGTCTTGATCTCGAACTGCGAGAGAGGGCCGTGTTGGTCAGCGCTTGCCACTTCGGTCTGCCTTCGGTCCTGTGCCGGCCGATTCGCCGTCGCCGGCCCGTTTCCCTTCCCTTGCGTAGCCGGCGGT
>JAPPHW010000069.1 GCA_028820945.1 Defluviicoccus sp. | reverse complement strand
GCGCCAGCGGCTCGGCTGGGAAATCCTCGATGCCTTCGAGCGCGCCTGCAACGATGTCGGCATCCGGCCCACGCCCGACTTCAACGACGGCGACAACGAGGGCACCGGCAAGTTCGTCGTCAACCAGCGCCGCGGCGCGCGCTGGAGCACGGTTCAGGCGTTCCTGAAGCCGGCGCGGGGGCGGCCCAACCTCACCGTGCTGACCGACGCCCAGGCGAAGCGCATCCTGTTCGACGGCAAGCGGGCGAGCGGGCTCGAATTCTGGCTGAAGGGCGCGGAATCCCGGGTCGACGTCGCGGGCGAGCTAATCCTGGCGGCGGGCTCGATCGGCTCGCCGCATCTGCTGCAGGTCTCGGGCGTCGGGCCGGGCGGGGTGCTGCGCGAGAACGGCGTCGCGGTGCTGCACGACCTCCCCGGCGTCGGCGGCAATCTGCAGGACCATCTGCAGCTTCGCCTGATCTACCGGGTGTCGAACGTCGTCACCCTCAACCAGCGCGCCAACAGCCTGTGGGGCAAGGCGGCGATGGGGCTCGAATACGCGCTCTTCCGGCGCGGGCCGCTCTCGATGGCGCCGAGCCAGCTGGGCGCGTTCGCCAGGTCCGATCCGTCGCGCGAGACCGCCGACCTGCAATATCACGTGCAGCCGCTGTCGCTCGACCGGTTCGGCGAGCCGCTGCACAAATTCCCGGCCTTCACCGCCTCGGTCTGCAACCTGCGACCCGAGAGCCGGGGAACGGTGACGCTCAAATCGCCCGATCCGAGGGAGCCCCCGGCGATCGCGCCCAACTACCTGTCGACGCCGGGCGACCGGCAAACGGCGGTCGACGCGATCCGCCTGACCCGCAGGATCGCCGCCGCCCCCTCGCTCGAACCCTACGCGCCGGAGGAGGTGCTGCCGGGCGGGGAGCGCCAATCGGACGAGGAGCTCGCCGCGGCCGCCGGCGACATCGGAACCACCATCTTCCACCCGGTCGGCACGTGTCGGATGGGTCGCGACACCGGGGCCGTGGTGGACGACCGGCTGAAGCTCCACGGAATCGAGAACCTCCGCGTGATCGACGCCTCGATCATGCCGGCGATCACGTCCGGCAACACCAACAGCCCGACCATCATGATCGCGGAGAAGGGCGCGGCGATGATGCTGGAGGACGCGCTCGGGTGATGGGGTACGAGGCCAGAGAGCCACTATTCGCTTGAAGGCAGGCCGGAGGTTCGGCAAAGTCTCCGGCGCGGGCGGCGCGCTGCCGCCGGGGAGGATATCGGGTGACCCCGGAACTGATCGCGATTTTGGCAGTCGGCGTGGCGCTGGCCGGGCTGATCCTGCAGGGCCAGCGCGGCCTTGGCGCGCGCATGGACGGTCTGGAATCCCGCATGGACCGGCTCGAGGCGCGCGTGGAGGCCCGCTTCGACGCGCTCGCGGAGGAGATGAAGGAAATCCGCGACCGCCTGAGCCGCCTCGAAGGCAAGATGGACTTCCTCGAAGGCTACATCGTCCGCCGCAACGAACCCGAACCGGCGGCGGAGTAGCCGACCGAGAGGGCACGCCGGGGCCCATCGCCCGTCATATCGACCGAAGCCGCCTCTTTCCGCGACGGCGGGGCGAGCGGAAAAATCAGTCGGCCTACGCCGACCAAGACGTTGAGGAAAACCGGGGGTGCGGGTCCGACCGGAACGGGTACGCCTCAGCCGGCGGCGCGGCCGGGCGGCGGGATCGGCCCGTCCCCGAGCACGGCGGCGATGCGTTTGGCCAGTTGTTTCCGCAGTTCTTCGGGCGTCTCCCAGACGATGTGATTGTATTGCCGCGTATCGAAATGGACCTCGTTCAGCCTGTCCTTGTGACAGGAGAATATGACCGGAATGCCGAGCCCGTGCGCGAAGCCCGCCTCGTAATAGACGCCGCCGCGCGCTCCGGTGTCGCCATGCGTGAAGTCCGCCACGACGAAGCGTGATCTGCGTATTTCGGCGACGATCTCGTCGTCGATCTTGTTGACATGTTCCTTCCGGTCGATCCGCACGGGCTTGTATCCCGCGTCGCGGACCGCCGGGGTAATGCCGTGGTCGCAGGCTTCTCTCATGGTGTCGTCGAACCACATCGCGATAAAGGCGTTCGAGGAAGGTATATAGGTCGCTTCCAGTTCGGCCAGCCGGACGTGACCCGCCACGGTCAATCGGTCGCCGGAACTCCCACTCCGAAATTCCACCCATCCCTGTTGCTCAAGATATTTGTCAAAAAAGTCCACCTCCCGCATCTGCCCATCTGTGTCTGTTGGGTCTATCGAAGATTCCAGCCAGGAAAGCGCCGAAAGGAAATCTTTGGCACCGACGTGAGGGGCAAAGGCTGGAATGCTTAAGCCGGGATACGGTTCAAGGCTCGCAAGGTATCGCAAGTATCGATCGGCCCGCTCCCGAATGGGCAGCGGGCGACGTGCCTCGGCTTCCTTGATCGTGTCGGAGTTAACCTCCGGGTACTCTACGCCAAGCCGCCGCTGGTCGATCAGCCACGTGGTCAGACGCGCTTTCAATGAGGAATCGCGACTCTGGAGCATCGATTCGGCGGTTCCGGTTATGAAATACCGGCCGCCGGCGCGGGGCGAATCGACTGCGCGCCGATCTGCCCCACGGCAGGGATACTCGGTCGCGGGTGTTCCCCAGATTGGACAACGGGCGTTCTCGTTCACATGCCTGTCCTCGTCCCTGCCATTCCCAATATCCCCCCAATCCTTCTCGCCGTATCCGCGAAATACTGCACCTCCTCCGGCCTGAGCGCCCGCCCGAGAATGTCCCGCTCCCGGTACGACAGCCACTTCTTGAGCACCTGGTAGCCGCCGAGGCGGTAGGTCCAGACGGCGGCGGGGACATTGCGCCAGAAGGCTTCGCCGTTGAGGTAGATGTCGAAGGTCGTCCCGCCGAGCGCGGGGAGCGCGTCGCCCATCGCCGCGCGTTCCTCGGGCGAGTAGTCGCGTTCGGCGGCGCGGCCCTGGCCTGGCATCACCGCGTCGCCCTGGCCGAAATGGCCCCAGCCGGCGGTCACCGCGAAATCCCCGCCCGCGATGTTGCGCCCGCCGACCGTGGCGGGGACGGCGACGGCGGCGATCTCCGGCCGCCGCGGCGCCTGCGTCACACCGGGGACCGGGGTGTCGGGATCGAGCAGAGCGGCGAGCTCGCGCCCGCGCGCCGCCGACCGGGCGAGCACCCCCGCCGCGTGCGCGGCCCCCCCCGCCCGCCAGCCCCGCAGCGGGGTGCGCGGCCCCACCAAACACCGCCCCCCCGCAATTGCCTCGCGGGAGGCCGGGTAG
>JAPPHW010000246.1 GCA_028820945.1 Defluviicoccus sp. | reverse complement strand
ACCTGGCAGACCGGGCTGCGCGGCCTCGCCGGGGACTGGACGGCCACCAACTACTTTCGCGCGATGCACGCCGGCCTGGCGACGTTCTTCCGGCCCGAGGACATCCACATCGCCAATCTGGTCGGCGCGCTCAACCAGATCGATTGCGGCGTCACGACGATCGTCGACTGGCACCACAACAATCCCACGCCCGAGCACTCCGACGCGGCGGTCGACGGGCTCGCCGACGCCGGCATCCGGGCGCTGTTCCTGCACGGATCCCCGAAGCCCGACCCCGGCCCCGGCCAGAAGCCGTACGGCGAGATCCCGATGCCGCGCGGCGAGGTCGAGCGGCTGCGCAAGGGACGCTTCGCGGCGGACGACGGGCTGCTGTCGCTGGGGCTCGCGGTGCTCGGCCCGCAGATGTCGGTGCACGATGTCGTGCTCCAGGATTTCCGCCTCGCCCGCGAGTTCGACATCGTCGCCAGCCTGCACCATTCCGGCGCGGCCATGCCGGCTCCACGGGGATACGCGGCGGCCGCGTCGGAAGGGTTGATCGGCGACAGGGTCAGCATCGTCCACGGCAACGAGCTGACGGATGCCGATTTCGACCTTCTGGTCGAGCACGGCGCGACGTTCGTGGTGACGGCGGAAGTCGAGATGCAGATGGCATACGGACCGCCGCTCACCGGCCGGCTCCGCGCGCGCGGCCTGCCGGTGGCGATCGGCACCGACGTGGAATGCGTTTACGCCGCGGACATGTTCGCGGTCATGCGGACGACGCTGCAGCTGGAGCGCCACGCGCATTCGATGGAGAGCTTCGCCGCCACCGGCGAAAAGCCGCACCCGATCCCGGTCACGACGGCCGAGGCGCTGCGCTGGGCGACGCTCGACAGCGCGCGCATGGCGCGTCTCGACTCGCGGGTCGGCTCGCTCACGCCGGGCAAGCAGGCGGACATCGTCTGTCTGCGCAAGACCGACCTCAACCTCGTCGGCGCCGGCAATGCGACCAACGCCATCGTGCTGCACGCCAATCCGGGAAACGTCGATACCGTCCTGGTGGCCGGCACGGTGCGCAAGAGGGACGGCCGGATCGTCGCCGCCGACCTCGAGGCCAGGAAAGCCGCCCTGGTCGCTTCCGGCGAGCGGATTCTCGCCGACTTCAAGGCGACCGGCGCGACGGCGGAATATCTCTAGCGGCGACGCCGGGAGGCGGTCATTTCAACCATCGGCGCGGAACTCGGCCGCTGCTTCCCGGGCCGCTTCAGGGTCCTGATCCTCGACAACGAGGTGACGGTCGACGCGTTCGTGACGGACCCGCCGCTTCCCTGGGCGCGGCTCACGGCGAACGACGGCGCGTACCGGGTCGGCGAAGCCTATCCCCGGCTACTCACCGCCTCCGAAGCCGACCGGGAGGAGCTCAACTGGGACCGGGTCTCGACGGCGGCGATCCGCAAGGCGTTGAGCCGACTCGACGAATCCGTGGACCTGGTGGCGTTCGGCAACAACGCGGGACAGGGATTACCGCTCGCCGAAGCCCTGCCGGCGCCGCTGCGCGCCGCGCGCGGCATCGTCGCCTATGGCGACTCGTTGCCCGAGCGCGGATCGTACGCGGAACTTGGCTACCGCCGTTTCGTGCCGCGCCGGGACGTCGTCGCGCAGATCTTGCCGGCCGCCGACGCCGCAGGGCGCCCGCCGGCGCTCGGCTTCGTCAACACCGTCGAGCACAACGAGCGCAACTACCACACGCCGTGGCGCGGGCGCACGGCCCTGGAATGACACCCGAGACCGCCTTCGTTCTGAACACCTTTTCCCTGCTGCTCTGGGGCGCCCTGGTGATGTGGATGTGCGCCGGGTTCACGATGCTGGAATCGGGCTCCGTCCGGAGCAAGAACGCTTCGGTTATCTGCATGAAGAACGTCGGCGCCTACGCGACGACGGCGATCGTCTTCTACGTCGTCGGCTACAACCTGATGTACACCGGCGTCGACCAGGGGGGCTGGATCGGATCTCCGACGCTGCTTTACGGCGCCACCGGGGCGGAGCGGGCACTGCTCGGCGGCGACGGGGCGGCGGCCGCGGCGGTCGTGGGCAACGGCCGGGCGGCGATGGCCGACTGGCTGTTTCAGATGGTCTTCGTGGGTTCGGTGGCCTCGATCGTGTCGGGGACGCTCGCCGAGCGGGTCAAGCTTCGCTCGTTCCTGCTGTTCATCGCCATACTGGCGGCGTTCATCTATCCCGCGATCGGGTCCTGGACCTGAGGCGGCGGCTGGCTGGCCGCGATGGGATTCCGGGATCTGGCGGGTTCGACGGTCGTCCACTCGACGGGCGGCTGGGCCGCGCTCGCCGCCGTTCTGGTGGTGGGTTCCCGGCGGGGCAAATTCCGGCCCGACGGGACGGTCAGGCAGACGCCGCCGAACAACGTGCTCATGGTGACGCTCGGCGCCTTCATCGTCTGGCTGGGGTTTCTCGCCTTCAACGCCGGCTCCCACACCGGGCTGAGGAGTGCCTCGGATGCGGTTGCGCTGAGCCAAATCTTCGTCAACTCGAACCTCGCCGGCGCGGCCGGGGTCATTGCTGCCGTTTGCCTGTCGCGCTGGGTTCTGGGGCGGGTCGATCTGTTCGCTTCGTTGAACGGCGGGATCGGCGGGCTGGTGGCGATCGCCGCCGCTCCCGACATCCCGACGCATCTGTGGGCGGTGGCGATCGGCGGGATCGGCGGGGTCCTGTGCCTGCTGGGCATCAGGCTCCTGGAACGCCTGAAGATCGACGACGAGGTCGGCGCCATTCCGGCTCACCTGGGCGCCGGGCTATGGGGCACGCTTGCGGTATGCATCGACGGTGGCGGCGATCCGTTCGTCCAGAGCCTCGGGATGGCCGCGATCGGCGCGTTCGCGTTCGGCGCTTCGCTGCTTGCGTGGCTGGCGATCGATTTCGCAATGGGATGCCGGATATCGGAAACCGCCGAGCGGCTGGGACAGGACGCCGTTCTCGGTATCGAGACCTTCCCGGAATTTCTCCGGCGTGAAGAGGAAGAATGACACGGGCATGAGTCCATGAGGTTTTCGGCGCGGAAGGCACGAGAGCGATGACCGGCAACGTCGCGGGACAAACGGTCTGGATCACCGGCGCGTCGGGCGGGCTGGGCGAGGCGCTGGCGCATGCCTTCGGCGCGGCCGGCGCCCGGCTGGTCCTGTCCGCCCGGCGGGAAGACGAGCTCGAACGCGTCGCCGCGACGATCGCCACGGACGGCGGGACGGCGCGCGCGGTGCCGATGGACCTCGCCGATCCCGGCTCCATCGCGGCGGCGGCGGCGGACGTCGCGCGCGT
>JAPPHW010000019.1 GCA_028820945.1 Defluviicoccus sp. | reverse complement strand
TCGACACCATCCGCTTGAGCACGTCGATCGGCTCGATGACGAGCAGCATGCGCGGCCCGGCGTCGGTGATCTCGGTCTGCTCCTTGGACCACAGCAGGCCGACCAGATCGACCACCATGTCGACGCTCTTGAGAACGGCCTTGGCCGGCTCGTTGCCCTGGAGCGAATTGCCCGGGCCGAAGAAGCTCCCGGGTTTCTTTCTGATATTGACCTGGAACGCGTCCGCTTCGAGCTCGGCCGCGGCGGCGAGGAACGCCGTCGCGTGCTCGGCCCGCACGTCGTCTTCGGAGAGCACGGCGAGGCTGGTCCCCGCGCCCACATCGCAAAGCTCGAGCTGTTTCCTGAACAACGCGACCGTTTCGGCATCCGTAGCCATCGTTCCCTCCGCCGTCTACCGCCCGTCCCGGGCGATTTCCGAAAACGCTATCACCCGCCGTTGCGGGCGGCAAGAAAAGCGATTTCGGGCGGGTGCCGCCCCTCGACGGCGTCGGCGCGGTCCTCGGCTAAAATGTTTCACGTGAAAGATAGGTCAGCAGTGTTGACCTTTGTTTCACGTGAAACATTGTCCCGATATGGGACTATTTTTCGCGTCCCCCGGGGACGCGGTGGCCGCCCGACCGCGCCGATCGGGAGGCGCGGGGCCGGCGGATATCCCCGCCGCGCCAGCGCCTTGGCGGGGATTGCTGCGGGACCGGTTCGGAAAACCGGCGCAACCGGGGCCGGATCGTCGGACTGTCAACTGTGGTTGACACCCCCTCGCCCGGGTCGAAGACCGCCGGGCCCCGCTCAGACCGGCTTGGCGAGGAGGGTGGGGATCGAGAAGGTGTCGAGCACGACGACGCGCTCGACGAATTTGAGGGCGCCGCCGAAGACACCCATCGTGTCCCGGTAGCAACCGACCGCGAAGAGGCGCGAGACGCCCTCCACGTCGGTCTGGTAGAGCGCGTAGTTCGTCTCGGCCTCGATCCGGTCGCCGGGCCGGGCCGCGATGCGCGGCGGGCCGGTGATGTGGCGCGTGGTGTGCGGGTTGAAGGTGTTGGCCCGCAAGAGCGAGACGATCCGGTCGCTCAGCGCCTTCTTGGTCTCGCACAGCATCACGCTGCCCGGCAGGTCCTGCTGGACATTCTCCAGCGGCACGATGCGATAGGCGCATTCGTCGTGGAACAGGTCGAGCCAGGCCTGCCAGTCCTCGTTGTCGAGGGCGGCGGAGGACTCGGCGATCAGGGTTTCGACCCGCGCCCGGAGCTCAAAATCCACCTGCTCAGCCCTCGTTGGGGTCGAGGCCCATGATGTCGCAATAGTGGGACCAGAAGCCGCGGATCATCACGTCGTCGAGCTTCTCGTCGCCGTCCCGGATCGGCCCGCGCCCGCCCATCTCGACCACCGAGTTACCAGGCCCGCCGGCGCGGTGGCCGGACTGGCAGGCTTCGAGCGCCTCGGCGTCCTCCAGCGAGACATAGCCGGCGGGGCCGGCCATGTTGGCCTGGCGCAGCCGGTGCGCCGTCATCTCGGCGCTGTCGTCCCGGTAGCCGAAGACGGTGAAGACGAGGTCGAAGGCGCCCGGCCCCTTGGGGCGGATCTGGCGGGCGGCGAGCGCGTTGCGGATCTGCTGGAAGGTGCTGTTGGGAAAGATCGAGCACATCGTGGTCGAGCGGTCGTCGTCGAACTCGCGCGCGAAATGGAGCAGCCGCGGGTCCTGCAGCGAGAGCCGCGCGCCTTCCGCCGCCTCGGCGAGCGGGAGCGGCGGCCCCGGATCGAGCGCGGGCGGCGGCGCGTTCTCGTACTCCTCGGGCGGCTGGCGGACGAAGAGCAGGCTGTGGCGGCGCTTCGGGTCCATCCGCGAGCCGCAATCGTGCGTCGAGCGGTTGATCCCGAACGTGCTCTGGAAGCCGTGCAGCAGCGCGCCGTGATAGTGATCGCGCACGTTCTCCAGATAGGCCTTCCAGTTGCCGCGCACCGACTGGCGCTGGTAGCCGAGAACCCGGACGGGGCCGCGGAACAGGCGCTGCAAGTGGGCCACATGGGTCGGGCCGAGATAGTCCCTGAGCGGCTCGACGCTGTCCGAGAAGGTGGCGAACAGGACGCCGTTGACGCCGTCGACCCGGAGCTTCCTCAGCCCGTGGCAGGCCATGTCGAAATCGTCCGGCATGCCCGGGCTGCCGCCGACGCCGTGACGATGGGGAACCGCGACCAGATCGCCCGCGAGATCGTATGTCCAGCTGTGATAGAGGCAGACATGGGCGGAGACGTTGCCGAAATTCTCGCGCTGAATCAGCGCGCCGCGATGCGAGCAGCGGTTGACGAAGGCGTGGACCCGCCCGTCCCCGGCGCGGTTGAAGACGACCGGCGCCTCGCCCACGAAGGTGCGGCGGAAATCGCCGGGATTGGGGATCTCGGCCTCGAGCCCGAGAAACGACCAGGCCTCGCCCTCGAAGATACGCTCGATCTCCAGCCGGTAGAGCGCCTCGTCGTGATACCAGGCGTAGGGGATGCGGTCGAAGGCGGCGCCCGGACGTTCCATCGTCGGTCCCCGCAATGGTTTCCTGTGCTTCGACTCTATCCGTTGAACGGCGGCCGCGCCAAGCGTGGAGCGTGCCCTATCGGCATTCCGCGACCGCATCCTCGGTCAGCACCCCGATCAGGTGCGCGCGGTACTCGGCGCTGCCGTGGAGGTCGTCGGTGAGGCCGTCGGCGGGCACCGACAGCCCGGCCAGCGACTCGATGCCGAACGAGGCGGCAAGCGCCTGCTCGAACGCCTCCACCCGGAACACGCAGGGACCGGCGCCGGTAACCGCGACCCGGACGGCGCCGTCGGCGAAGCGGGCGAGGAAGACGCCGACGATGGAAAAACGCGATGCGGGGTTGGGAAACTTGCGGTAGCTCGCCGCGGCGGGAACCGGAAAGCGCACCTCGACGATCAGTTCGCCGGGCTCCAGCGCGGTCTCGAACATGCCCAGGAAGAAATCGCCGGCTCCGATACGGCGTCGGGTCGTCACGATCTCCGCGCCCAACGCGAGCACGGCCGACGGATAGCAGGCGGCAGGGTCGTTGTTGGCGAGCGAGCCACCGATGGTGCCCCGGTTGCGCACCAGCGGATCGCCGATCCCGCCGGCGAGCGCGGCGAGCGCCGGGATGGCCTCCCTCACCGTTTCGGAGGCGGCCACCGCCGCATGCCGCGTCATCGCGCCGATCGCGAGCACGCCGGGTTCGGCGGAAACGCCCATCAGATCGCCGAGCGCGGCGAGGTCGACCAGATCGGACGGCGCCGCCAGGCGGTGCTTCATCACCGGGATCAGGCTCATCCCGCCGG
>JAPPHW010000311.1 GCA_028820945.1 Defluviicoccus sp. | reverse complement strand
CTGGCCGCGATCTACGAGGCGATGACGCTGGGCCTGCGCGACTATGTGACCAAGAACGGGTTCCCCGGCGTGATCATCGGGCTTTCCGGCGGCATCGATTCCGCGCTCACCGCGGCGGTGGCGACGGATGCGCTCGGACCCGAGCGCGTGCGCTGCGTGATGATGCCCTCGCCTTACACGTCTGCCGAGAGCCTGGAGGACGCGGCCGGGACCGCGCGGCTTCTGGGCGTCGCCCTCGACGAGGTCTCGATCGAGCCCGCGATGGGGGCGTTCGACACCATGCTGCGCCCGCTCTTCGGCAATGCCGAGGCCGACACCACGGAAGAAAACATCCAGGCGCGCTCGCGCGGCATGGCCCTGATGGCGCTTTCCAACAAGACGGGCAGCATGGTGCTGTCGACCGGCAACAAGTCCGAGATGTCGGTCGGCTACGCCACGCTCTATGGCGACATGTGCGGCGGCTATTCGGTGCTGAAGGACGTCTACAAGACGACCGTCTTCGCGCTCGCTCGCTGGCGCAACGAGAACCGATTGCCGGGGATGCTCGGGCCGGAGGGTCGGGCGATCCCCGAACGCGTCATCGTCAAGCCGCCGTCCGCCGAGCTCAAGCCCGACCAGCGCGACGACGACACGCTGCCGCCCTACGACACGCTGGATCGCATCCTCGACGGGCTGGTCGAACGCGACATGGGCGTCGACGCGGTGGTTGAGGAGGGGTTCGACCGGGCGCTGGTGCTCAGGGTGTGGCGCATGCTGCTCGGCGCCGAATACAAGCGCCGCCAGGCGCCGCCGGGGGTCAAGATCACCCGCCGGTCGTTCGGCCGCGACCGCCGCTACCCCATCGTCAACGCCTTCAGAGGCCGGGACTGATCCGGCGCACGGCGATGGCGATCTCGCTCTACAACACGCTGAGCCGGGGCAAGGAGCGGTTCGAGCCCATCGATCCGGGGAATGTCCGCCTCTATGTCTGCGGGCCGACGGTCTACGATTACGCCCATATCGGCAATGCGCGTCCGGTCGTGGTCTTCGACGTGCTGTATCGGTTGCTGCGCCACGTCTACGGCGAGGAGCGCGTGACCTACGCCCGCAACATCACCGACGTGGACGACAAGATCGTCGAGGCCGCCCGGCAATCCGGCGACCCCATCGACGCGATCACCGGGCGCTACGCGGAGGTTTTCCGGGCCGACGTGGCGGCGCTCGGCGCGCTGCCGCCCGATGTCGAACCCAGGGCCACGGAACACATCGCCGAGATGATCGCGATGATCGACCGCCTCGTCGAGAAGGGGCACGCCTACGCGGCGGAGGGCCATGTGCTGTTCTCGGTCGCGACGATGGCGGATTACGGTCGCCTGTCCCGCCACGGTCGGGACGAGCTGATAGCCGGCGCGCGGGTGGAAATCGCGCCGTACAAGCGCGATCCGGCCGATTTCGTGCTGTGGAAGCCCTCGGACGGGGACCAGCCCGGCTGGGACAGCCCGTGGGGGTACGGCCGGCCCGGCTGGCATCTCGAATGCTCGGCGATGTCGAAGAAACATCTCGGCGAGACCTTCGACATCCACGGCGGGGGGCAGGACCTGATCTTCCCGCACCACGAGAACGAGATCGCGCAGTCGACCTGCGCCCACGGCGGGCCGTTCGTCAATCTCTGGATGCATAACGGCTACGTCACCGTCGACGGCGAGAAGATGTCGAAATCGCTCGGCAACTTTCATACCGTCCACGACCTGCTCGACCGCGCCCCGGGCGAGGCGATAAGGCTCAGCCTGCTCACGGCGCAGTACCGCCAGCCGCTCGACTTCTCGCTCGATGGGCTCGACCGGGCGAAGAGCGCGCTCGACCGCCTCTATACCGCGCTCGACGGTGCCCGCGACGTGGCGGAGAGCGACGATCCCGGCGCGGCCGAACCCGTGGTCGAGGCGCTCTCCGACGATCTCAACACGCCCAAGGCGCTGGCCGAGATGCATGCGCTCGCCGGGGCGCTCAATCGCGGCGGCTCCGATGACCAACGCGCCCGCGCCAAGGCGGGCCTCCTGTTCGCCGGCGGGCTGATGGGACTTCTCGCGCAGGAACCGGCAGACTGGTTCAGGGGAGCGACCGAAGGCGGTGAGGAGAACATCGAGGTCCTGGTCGCCGCGCGGTCCCGGGCGCGCTCCGAAAGGGACTTCGCCGAAGCCGACCGCATCCGGGACGAGTTGATGAAATCCCACAACGTGGTCGTCGAGGACCGGCCCGACGGCAGCAGCGAATGGCGGCGGGCATGAGCGACGACAGGCGTATCCATCTCTTCGATTCCACCCTGCGCGACGGCGCGCAGACGCAGGGCGTCGATTTCGGCGTCGCCGACAAGGCGGCGGTCGCGCGCGCGCTCGACCGGCTCGGCATCGACTACGTGGAAGGCGGCTGGCCCGGCGCGAACCCGACCGACGACGCCTTCTTCGCCGAACCGCCCGCGCTCTCGCGGGCGAAATTCACCGCCTTCGGCATGACGCGCCGGCCCGGGCGCAGCGCCGAGAACGATCCGGGACTGGCGGCGCTGGTGAATGCGAAGGCGCCCGTCGTCTGCATTGTCGGCAAGACCTGGGATTTCCACGTCGATCAGGCGCTCGGCGTCTCCAAGGAAGAAAACGTCGCGATGATCGCCGACTCGATTGCCCATCTCGCGCGGACCAAGGACGAGGCGATGTTCGATGCCGAGCATTTCTTCGACGGCTACAAGGCCAATCCGGAGTTCGCGCTCGCCTGCGTCAAGGCGGCCCACGGGGCGGGCGCGCGCTGGGTCGTTCTGTGCGATACCAACGGCGGCACGCTGCCCCACGAGGTCGAGCGGATCGTGGGCGAGGTCGCAATGGAAATTCCGGGCGACGCGCTCGGCATCCACTGCCACAACGACACCGAGAACGCCGTCGCCAACAGCCTCGCGGCCGTGCGCGCCGGCGCCTGCCAGATCCAGGGCACGCTCAACGGCCTGGGCGAGCGCTGCGGCAACGCCAACCTGATCTCGCTGATACCCAGCCTGATGCTCAAGATGGGCTACGAGACCGGGATCGACGAGGCGGGGCTGGCCGAGCTCACCCCGGTCTCGCGTTTGGTCGACGAGCGGCTCAACCGGGCGCCGGTGCGGAATGCCGCCTATGTCGGCGCGTCCGCCTTCGCGCACAAGGGGGGGCTCCACGTCTCCGCGATCGAAAAGGACCCCCGGACCTACGAGCACATCGATCCCGCGCTGGTCGGCAACGAGCGGCAGATCGTGGTTTCCGACCAGGCCGGGCGGTCCAACATCCTCGCCCGGTTCCGCAAGATCGGGCTCG
>JAPPHW010000281.1 GCA_028820945.1 Defluviicoccus sp. | reverse complement strand
AGCGGGCCTATTGGCAGAAGACCAAGCTGTTCCCGATCATGCACCTGATGGGGGTGAAGAAGTCGCTCGCCGAGCAATATCCCTGGCTTCCGGGAAGCCTCTACAAGGCCCTGCTCAAGGCGAAGGCGATCGCGCTCGAAGAGGTGCGGGAGATCGCGGCCCTCAACGTCACGTTGCCATGGGTCGAGGCCGAGGCGCTGGAGACCCGGGCGTTCATGGGCGACGATTACTGGCGCTACGGCATCGCGGAATGCGCCCACGAGATCGAGACGATCACGCGCTATTCCTACGATCAGGGGCTGTCGGTCCGAAAGCTCACCGCCGAGGATCTGTTCGCCCCGTCGACCTTCGAAATCTCCAAGATCTGATCGGCATACGGGAGAGGCCTATGGACGAGGTGCCGCTGGAAATTCCGATCGAAGAGCTCGAGCGCATGCGGAAGGAGGATGAGCCCCACACCCTGCTCGACATACGCGAGCCGCACGAGCTCCAGATCAGCGCGCTCTCCGGAAGCCTCGACATTCCCATGGGGAGCGTGCCGGAGCGCCTGGACGAATTGCCGAAGGAGGGCACGATCGCGGTCCTCTGCCGCACCGGCAACCGGAGCATGAAAGTCACGATGTGGCTGCGCGAGCAGGGTTACGAAGGCGCGACCAATGTCGGCGGGGGAATCAACGCCTGGGCGGAACGGATCGACCCTTCCCTACCGCAATATTGAGAGGGAGGAAGAGCCGTCCTACAGCACCGCCTCGACCCGAGCGACCTCGGGGACGTAGTGCTTTAACAGGTTTTCCACCCCCATCTTGAGGGTCGCAGTCGAGCTTGGGCAGCCTTGGCAGGCGCCCTGCATCTGCAGATAGACCACGCCTTCATCGAAGCCGTGGAAGATGATGTCGCCGCCGTCCATCGCGACCGCCGGGCGCACTCGGGTATCGAGCAATTCCTTGATCTGGGTCACGACCTCGTCGTCGTCGGTTTCGGGCACCGATGCGTCGGCGGTTTCCTCTATGACCGGCAGCCCCGCGGTCATGTGCTCCATCAGCGCGCCCAGAATCGACGGCTTGAGCACATACCATTCGAGCGAGTCGTCCTTGGTAACGCTCACGAAATCGGCGCCGAAGAAAACCGCCGTCACCCCTTCGATGTCGAACAGCCGCAAGGCCAGCGGAGATGCCGCCGCCGATTCCGCGTGCGCGAAATGGGCCGTGCCCTTGGCCATGACCGTACGGCCCGGCAGGAATTTCAGGGTCGCCGGGTTCGGGGTCTGCTCGGTCTGGATGAACATGGTCGCTCCGGTCGGTTCGTAGGCGGTTTCGCTGGGTCTGAAATAGCACGATTCCGGCGGCGATCAATTCCCGCTGTCGGCTGCCGGATCGGCGATCCGGTAGCGGTTGAGCAGCGGAAGCTGGGTCAGGATGAACACGAAGGTCAGCCCCATGATCCCGAATACCTTGAAGCTCACCCAGAAATCGGTGCTCTGGGTACGCCACACCAGCTCGTTCAGAAGCGCCATCGCGGCGAAGAACATTCCGAAACGAAGGGTCAGGAGGCGCCAGCCCTCGTCGTTCATCTGCCACGCCGCGCCGAGCACCGGCTTGAGGAGGGAACGGCCGAAGACGAGGCCGCCCAGCAAGACCGCCGAAATCATGGCCTGCACGATCGTGGGCTTGAGCTTGATGAACGTCTCGTCGTTGAGCCACAGGGTAAGGCCGCCGAATACGCCAACCACGCCCGCCGTGATCAGCGGCATGAGGGGTACCCTGCGATCGACCGCGTAGGAAAGCGCGAGCGCGGCCCCGGTGGCGATCATCAGCGCCGCCGTCGCGGCGATAAGATCGGACAGTACATAGGCACCGAAAAAGACGATCAGCGGGCCGTACTCCGTGATCGGCTTGACGACTCCGGTCCGGTCGGCGTTCGCGGTCGTCATCGTCAAGGCTTCTCCGGTCCGTTGTACGAACGAAGGTGCGCCCGTTTCCCGGATCGCACCTTTCAAGAACCAAAATGGGCGAAGAACGCATGCCTTTCAACCCGACGAAACGGGTTGATTCCAAGGGTTTTATGATACGCTTGCCTGATGGCATCGACCGCCGACATGCGGGAAACTCCAACACCTCTCTCCGCCGAGGAGCGCTCGCGGTTGAACGCGCTGCTCAAGATCGCTGCCGAGAGCCCGTTCTCCGGCGAACGCGCGAACGCGCTCGATGCCGCGCGCAGGCTCGCGAGCCGACACGGCATGTCGCTGGAGGAAGCGGCAGGCGAGCCTCGTGTCCGGGCCCAAACGATGCACATGCCACAGCGCCCGCGCCGCTACACGACGCGGGAAATGGCGGAGATCATCGCTTTTTCCGAAGCACGATTCCGCGCGGACAAGGAACGCTACGAACGGGCGCTCAGGGAGGCAAGGGAACGCGGGCTCGACGTTTGCGCGGAGAAGCCGGATGTGAGGCCCGCATCGACGGGCGCCCGAACGGCCAGCCAGCGCAGTCGCAGCCCACAGAGCTTCGCCAAAGTGCTTCTTTCCGAAACCACGCTACCGCTGCGCGAGATCGTCAGCCTGACCGGGCTCGACATCTATCGGGTCGTCGGGCTCAAGTTGAAGATGCGCTCGGCCGCCTAAGATCCGGCCGCTCTACGGCCGGGGCACATAGAACTGCATGCCGAACCAGCGCCAGCGGCCGTTTCCGGCCGGCATGGTGCAATTGATACGGGCGCGGCCCGGCGGAAACGCCTTTTCGACCTTGACGCCAACGCGGTCTTCCCCATGCCGCACCAGCCCGGCGCGCCCCTGGCCCGAGGCATAGCAGGCGATCGACGCCAAACCCCGAAGCGCGGCGCCGGTGACGGTGAACGCGAACGCCGGCGGGTTCGTGGCCGGACTCAGCAGGGGATCGACGGGGACGATGTCTTTCGCCTCGATGGGAAGCGCGTTGGCGGCGAGCCGGAACCGGGAAGCGTCGCCGTAGGTCTCGTTCATTGCGAAACGCGGCAGGAAGAACCGGTCCGCGCCGTGGTAGAGCACGCCCGAATGCTGCCCGAACGCGGCGAGGAAGCCCGCTCGTTCGACAACGCTCCGGACCGCGCTGCTGCTTTCGCCGTAAGGGTAGGCGAACAGGGTGGGGCGCATGCCGAGCTCACGTTCGAACCGCGCGTTCGATCTCGCGAGCTCGCCCGCGTTCGCTTCGGGCGTCAGGACCGGCATATGGGGATGGGTTTCGGTCTGGCTGCCTATCGTCACGCCCGCCGCCGCCAGCTCGCGGATCCGGTCCCAGCTCATGTAGTTCCGGTAGCCGCGGTCGATCGCTCCCGTCGCGA
>JAPPHW010000151.1 GCA_028820945.1 Defluviicoccus sp. | reverse complement strand
GGCGGCGTGCCGTCGGGCAGGGGTCGGACGCGGCACAGCAGGCCGCGCGTATCCGCCGAGCCGGTCACCGGGTCCCACGGCCCGCCATAGGACATGGCGGCGTTGATGTTGACCGAGAACGCGCCGAAGTCGGGGCCCGGAGCCTCCGGCAGCCACCAGCCCATGCCGGTCCGCACCACGCCGGGCGCGGTGTCCTCGGTCACCAAGACGCGGAGCGCGCAGGCGCCGCCGGCGTCGGGCGTCTCCACCTCCACCCAGTCGTCGGCGGCGAGGTCGAGGGCCGCGGCGGTCTCGGGATGGACCTGGAGCCGCGGGTAGGGCGAGACCTTGCGCGCCCACGCCTGATCGCGGTAGCGCGAGTGGTGATAGGCCTTCTCGCGCGCTCCGGTGAGAAGGATCAGCGGATAATCCCGGCGCACCTCCGGCGCGGCGCTCTCCGCCCGGGGCGGTACGAAATCGGGCAGCGGGTCGAGGCCGAGCCGGGCCAGGGTCTCCGAGTAGAGCTCGATCCTGCCGGTCGGCGTGCGGAACCCGGCCTCCTCGAAATTCCCGAGCTTGTAGGGGAAGCGCGCGAACCCCTTCTCCTCCAGCTCGTCGAAGGAAACCTCGTTGTCGCCGAGCAGGAAGGCGTTGAATTCCCGCTTGGTGCGCCAGGGCAGGAACCTGCGCGCCGCGATCCCGCGCGCCTCCAGCCGGTCGGCGAGGTCGACGGCGATCTCGAAATCCGACCGCGCCATGCCGCGCGCCGGCGCCACGGGACTTGTGTAGCTGACGCACGGCCCCGACATGTCGAGCGAGATTTCCTCCTCCTCCAGCCCGGTGGTCTTGGGCAGCACGATGTCGGCGAGCGCCGCCGTGGGCGTCATCGAGTGGCTGACGACCGAGAGGAAATCGAGCGAGCGCAGCGCCGCTACGGTCTTCCGCGTGTCGGGATAGGTCACGGCGATGTTGACCCCGCTGAGGTACATCGCGCGGACCGGGTAGGGCTCGCCGGTCAGCATCGCTTCGATGGCGGTCGGGTTATGGCACGCGGTCTGCCAGCCCTCCGGCCCGGCCCAGAGCGGGAATCGCGCGCGGCCGATGGTCTGCGCCTCGACCTCGGGCGCAAGGCGGAAGGCGGGATCGTGCAGGAGCTCGATATAGTTGCGGAATCCCTTGGGCCGCTTGACCCGGAGATTGCCGCCCGCCCGGTCCAGGTTGCCGCTTATCGCCACCAGGGCGTGGAAGGCGCGGAAGGTCTGGACGCCGGCGGAGAAGGCGTCGATCCCGTGCCCGCTGACGAAGGTGGACGGGCCGTCGGCATACATCCGCGCGGCCTCGACGATGTCCTCCGCCGGAACGCCGGAGAGCCTGGCCGCCTCGGCGGGGGTAAAGCGGGCCGCGCGTTCCTTGAGCGCGTCGAAGCCGTGGCACCGGCGCGTAACGAAATCGGCGTCATGGAGCCCTTCGGCGATCGTGACGTTCACCATGCCGAGCGCGACCGCCGCGTCGGTGCCGGGGCGCGGCCGGAGCCAGAGGTCGGCGCGCTTCGCCGCCGAGGTGCGGGCCGGGTCGACGACCACCGTCCTCGCTCCGTTCGCCCGGGCGCGCTTGAGCGACTGCCACTGGACGGCGTCGGCCTCGGACGGGTTGCGGCCCACGATCAGCGCGCAGCGCGTATTGTCGATGTCCTCGCCGCCGATCGCCGAGAGTCCGGTCAGCTTGTCGCTCAGCGCCCGGCAGCCGCCGCAGAGATCCTGGTTCATCAGCCAGTTGGGCGAGCCCAGCGCGCGCATCAGCAGCGCCACCATCGCGCCCCGGCTGAAGAAGGCCGAGGACACCGCGCCGATCAGCGACAGCGGGCCGTGCTCCGCGCGGACTTCGAGCAGGCGATCCGCGACGGTATCCAGCGCCGCGTCCCAGCCGATCTCTTCCCAGTCGCCCGCGCCGCGCTCGCCGCGCCGCCGCATCGGTTGCACCAGCCGGTTCGGGTGGGAGGTCAACTCCCGCATGCCGCGGATGCCCTTGACGCAGAACGCGCCCTTCGAGCCCGGGTGGCCGGGGTTGGGCCCCACCTTCGCGACCGCGCCGTCCTCCAGCGTCACCAGCGCGCCGCAGCGCGTGCTGCACTCCCAGCAGGTCGTCGGAACGGGCATGGGCCGGGGTCCGATTGCATTTCCCGACCGCACATTAGCAGAAACGCGCGGGTATCTGGCGATGACGACGCGATTCCGATCCGATCTCTTTCCCGTCCCCATGCGGGATTCGTTCGCGAATGTGCCGCCAGTCCGGTCGTTTGGTATAGATCGCCATCGTGGGTGGACAACGCGGGAAACCGGTCATGGCTTCGCACGACACCCGGGACGGCGGCACCGTCGCCGCGCTCTGGCGCTATCCGGTCAAGTCCATGGGCGGCGCCGCGCTCGATGAGGCTCCGGTCGCGGCGGGCGGCATTCTGGGCGACCGCGCCTATGCCGTGATCGACCGCGCCGGCGGCAAGGTGGCGAGCGCCAAGCATCCGAAGAAATGGGGCGGAATCCTCGAGCTCGCGGCCGATTTCGTCGCGCCGCCGCGGCGTGGCGCGCCGCTTCCGCCGGTGCGCGTCGTCTGGCCCGACGGCTCGGCGGCCGTGAGCGGCGAGGCGGGCACGGATGCCCGGCTTTCGGAAACCCTCGGGCGGCCGGTCACGCTTACCGCGGAGCGCCCCGGGACCGTCAGCGTGGAGCGACTGGACCCGCTCGCCGACGAGGAGACCGTCGTCGACATCGGCGCGCTGATGATGACCGGCCGGTTCTCGGACTACGCCGCCCTGCATCTCATCACCACGGCGACCCTCGAGCGGCTCGCCGAGCTCCGTCCGGAATCGGCGTTCGATGCGCGCCGCTTTCGCCCCAACGCGACGATCGCTTCGCCCGAGGGCGCGTCGGGCTTCGTCGAGAACGGCTGGGTCGGGCGGGAGCTCGCGATCGGCGACGAGGTGCGCCTGCGAATATCGGACCCCGCGCCGCGCTGCTCGGTGCCGACGCTGGCGCAGCGGGACCTCCCGAAGGATCCGCGCCTTCTCCGCACGATCGTCGAGCATAACCGGGTTCCCGTCCCCGTGCTGGAGGACGAACCGCTCCCCTGCGCGGGCGTCTACGCCTTCGTCATCCGGGGCGGCACGATCAAGAGGGGCGACGCGGTGCGTGTCGAGTGAGGCGAACCGCCGCCCGCCGCGGCGGACGCACATCTACCCCCGTGTCGTCATGCCCGGACTTGTTCCGGGCATCCACGCCCCGCCGCCGCCTCGCCCGCACCGCGATGCCGCAAGACGTGGATGCCCGGAACAAGTCCGGGCATGACG
>JAPPHW010000094.1 GCA_028820945.1 Defluviicoccus sp. | reverse complement strand
ATCTTCGCGAGCCACGGCAACGGGTTCGCCATCGACGGCTATCTGCCGTTCTGGCGGCCTCTCTGCGATCGCTACGACGTCGTCGTGTTCGACATGCGGAACCATGGCCGCAACCCTCCGTCCGAGATCCCGAACCACGATTACGACCACATGGCGCGCGACATGGCGGAGATCCACGCCCGGGTTTCCGAACGATTCGGCGCCAAGCCGTCGGTCGGCGCCTTCCACTCGATGTCGGGCCGCGCCGCCATGAAGGACGCGGTGGAGACCGGGTGGCGCTGGGACGCGCTGGTGCTGTTCGATCCGCCGGACATTCCGCCCGAGGGGCACAAGCTGTTCGACATGATGGTGAGGTTCGAGCACCGGCTCGCCGACTGGGCGAATTCCCGGCCCTCGCGCTTCGCCGATCCGTCCGGACAGGAGGCGGAGTACGCCAACGGGCGCGCGGCCCGGAAATGGGTGGAGGGAACGCACGGGCTGATGGCCCGGTCCATCCTGCGTCCCGCCGGAGACGGCTGGGAGCTCTGCTACCCCGGCGAGATCGAGGCCGAGACCTATGTCGCCAACATTCCGATGAACCTCTGGCCGAAGGCGTCGGAATTCGGCGGTCCGGTTCTCCTCGTGGGCGCCGATCCCGACGTCGAGCGGCCATCGCCAACCGCGACCGCCAACAAGGCGATGGCGGAAGAAGGCGGCTACGATTATGTCGCGATTCCCGGCACCGGCCACATGCTGCAGCTCGAAGAACCCGAAGCCTGCGTCCGCGCGATGGAGAACTTCCTCGCCCGGCACGGGCTCGCCGCCTGAGGCCGCGATGAGCGCGCCGCCGACCCCGGAGTGGATGGAGCGCTACCGCGAACGGGTCAACGCCGACCCGGAAATGCAGGTGATCGGCGACTGGTTCTCGCTCGACTTCAAGCTCGCTTTCGAGGGCGAGGCCTGGCTGCTCTCCGTGCGCGAGGGGCGGATCGTCGACATCGTGCAAAACCCGCGCTTCGACCGGCCGGCCCGGTTCACGATTTCCGCGCCGATGCGGGTCTGGACCAGGTTCGTCCGGCCCGATCCGGAACCGCTCTACCACGACTTCTTCGCCATGCTGATGCGGGTGCCGGAGTTCGAGATCGACGGCGATTCCCTCGCCGCGATGCAGAACGCCCGCGCGCTCCACCGCATGATGAACATCCTCAAGACGATGGAGCCGCTCGATGGCCGATCTTGAGCCGGTGGTCGGCCGCTATCTCAACCTCGAGAGCGGCGGGCGCCGCTACCGGATCTATTACGAGGAGGCGGGAAAGGGCCGGCCGCTGATCTGCCTGCACACCGCGGGCGCGGACAGCCGACAGTTCCGCCACGTTCTCAACGACCCGGAGATCGCCGACCGGTTCCGCGTGCTCGCCTTCGACCTGCCGTTCCACGGGCGCTCCAACCCGCCGGATGGGTGGTGGCTGGAGAAATACCGCCTGACGACGGACGTCTATCTCGGGCTGATCCGCGATTTCTGGCGCGCGCTGGAGCTGGAGCGCCCGGTGGTGATGGGCTGCTCGATGGGCGGAGCCATCGTGCTCAAGGTGGCCGCCGACCACCAGGACGAGATTACCGGGATCGTCGGGCTGGAAAGCACCGCCTTCGCCGAGGGTCGCGACAACGATTTCCTGCATCACCCGGCGATCCACGGCGGCGAGCTCGCGGCCTGCTACACCTACGGGCTCAACGGCCCCGATTCGCCGGAGGAAGGCTGCCGCGAGAACTGGTGGTACTACAGCCAGTCCGGGCCGGGCGTCTACAAGGGCGACGTCTGGTACTACTGCGAGGACTGGGACGCGCGCGAGGACATCGGGCGGATCGACACCGACCGCTGCAGAGTCTCGCTGCTGACCGGCGAGTACGACTACTCGGCGACGCCCGAAATGACGCGCGAGGCGGCGGACGCGATCCCGGGCTGCCGATTCACCGTGATGAAGGGGATCGGACACTTCCCGATGGTCGAGAATTACGGGCTGTTCCGCGGCTACTTACTGGAAGAGCTGGCGTCGATGGTCTGAGGGGACGGCAGGCAAGGGTGACCGCATCCTATCCCGCTTTCGGCCTCGACAGCCGCCGGGCGCTCTACGCTGGCGTCAGGGTTCTTGCCGATGCGGTGCGGGTAACGCTCGGCCCCGCCGGGCGTGCGGTCCTGATAGAGGAAGGCGGGAAACCGCCGCGCGTCACCGCCGATGGAGCGCGTGTGGCCCAATCCATCGAGCTCGCGGACCGGTTCGCCGATATGGGCGCGCGGCTGGTCCGCAACGCTGCCGCCCGCACCGCCGAGGAAGCGGGCGACGGACGGACGGCGGCGACGGTAATTGCAGCCGCGATGATCGGCGAGGGGATCAAGGCGGTGGCCGCGGGTGCCGACCCGGCGGCATTGAAGCGCGGTATCGACGAGGGCACCGCCGCCGTTCTCGATGTCCTGCGCGAAGCGGCGCGTCCGGTGGAGGCCGGCGAGGCGCTCGCGAAGATCGCGACGCTGGCCGCGAACGGAGATGCGGAGATCGGACGGGTCGTTGCCCAGGCGGTCGCGGCGACGGGCGCCGAGGGCGTCGTCGATGTCGAGGACGGTCACGGTCGGGGCGTCGAATACGAGATCGTCACCGGCGTGCGCTTCGACGAGGGCTACGTGTCGCCCTACTTCATGACCGATCCGGAAACTCTGCTGTGCACCTATGACGAGCCGTTGATCCTGCTCCATGACGGCAAGCTCGACCGTCACGAGCCTCTGCTCGGGCTGCTGGAAGCCGCGGTTCGCATGCGACGCCCGCTGGCGATCGTCGCGGAGACGGTGGAGGGCGAGGCGCTCCGGACGCTGACCGCGAACAAGGTTCGCGGCGGGCTCAGGCTGGTCGCGGCCAAGGCGCCTCATTTCGGAGACCGGCGCCGCGCCGCGCTTGAGGATGCCGCGGTGCTGACCGGCGCCACCGTCATCGCCGAGGACAAGGGGCTCGCGCTGCGGAACGCCGGCCCGGGCTTCCTCGGCGGCGCCCGGCGCACGGCGATCTCCGGCAGCGAGACCCTGTTCGTCGACGGCGCCGGCGACGAAGCCGCCATCGAGGACCGGCGGCGCGAAATCCGCAATGCGATCGCCGCGGCGGGTACCGGCCACGACCGGAAATTGCTGACCGAACGGCTCGCGCGGCTCTCTGGAGGCGTCGCGTCGATCCGGATCGGTGGGGACTCGGAAGCCGAGATCGCCATCCGGTCCGAACGCGCGCGAACCGCCGCCCGCGCCGCGCGGGCGGCGATTTCGAACGGTGCCGTCCCGGGCGGCGGTGCCGCGCTGCTCCACGCG
>JAPPHW010000267.1 GCA_028820945.1 Defluviicoccus sp. | reverse complement strand
GGATTCGGTCCGACGACGCCCGACTTCCGCGCGGACGAGCTCGAAGGGCTGGGTCTTGCCTGAACCGCCGCGCCGCGCAACATGTCCGCCACCACCAACGCGAGGGAACGAACCATGACCGCTGATGCCATCACCAACCACACCGTCGGCTGGATCGGCGCCGGGCGCATGGGCTTTCCCATGGCCGAGCTGCTGCTCAAGGCGGGGGCCGATGTGACGGTCTACAACCGGACGGCGGCCAAGGCGGAGCCGCTCGCGGCCTATGGCGCGAAGATCGTTGCAACTCCCGCCGACCTCGCCGACCGGGACGTGGTGTTCGCCATGGTCGCCGGACCCGACGATTTGCGCGCGGTGATCTCGGGTCCGGAGGGGCTGCTCTCCAACCCCGCCGCGACGCCCCGCATCGTCGTCGATTGCTCCTCCGTCGACGAGGAGGCGTCCGAGGACGTACGCCGGGCACTCGCCGAACGGGGCGCGCAATTCCTCGCCGCGCCGGTCAGCGGCAACGGCAAGGTGGTCAAGGCGCGGAAGCTCACCATCGTCTCGTCCGGGCCGAAGGACGTGTTCGACGAGGTCCGCGCGCTGCTCGAAGCGATGGCGCCGTCCGGCGTGACCTGGGTCGGGGAAGGCGATCTCGCCCGGACCTGCAAGATCTGCCACAACGTGATGCTCGGCGTCGTCATCCAGTGCCTGTCCGAGATCACGGTGCTCGCCGAACGCGCGGGCGTGCCGCGCTCGGCCTTCCTCGAATTCATGAACGCCTCGGTGATGGGATCGACCTTCACCCGCTACAAGTCGCCGGCTCTGGTCAATCTCGACTACACCACCACCTTCACCCCGCCGTTGTTGCGCAAGGACCTCGATCTCGGTCTCTCGCTCGGCCGCGCGCTGGACGTGCCGATGCCGGTGACGGCGCTGACGCGGGAAATCCTCTCCACCGTGGTCGGCAAGGGGCATACCGACATCGATTTCTCTATCCTGCTCCAGCACGAGGCCGAAGGCGCCGGACACGCGCTGGTGGCGGAGAACGTCGAGGTCGACGACGGGTTGGGTTAGTCTGACAAGGAAACGCCGAAAGGAGAATGCAATGGCGAAGGGTTACTGGGTGAGTTGCTACCGGGAGATCAAGAACCCCGATGCGCTGGCGGCATATGCCAAGCTTGCCGGGCCGGCGGTCCAGGCCGGCGGCGGCAAGTTTCTGGCGCGTGGCGGGCAGGTCCAGGCCTTCGAGGCCGGCATCAACCAGCGCACCGTCGTCGTCGAGTTCCCGAGCTTCGAACAGGCGCTCGCGACGCATGACGGACCCGATTACCAGGCCGCGGTCGAAAAGCTCGCCGGCGCCGTCGAGCGCGACTTCCGCGTGATCGAGGGGGTGGACTGAAACGGAGCGTCCTTCGATAGGGGCCTATAAGGATAGGTTGACGGGCGGTCGGCTGGCGCGGACCGGCGACAGGAACGCCGCTCCGCCCCTTTGTCGTCATGCCCGGACTTGTTCCGGGCATCCACGTCTTGCGGCATCGTGCTGCAAGCGGGCACGGGCGAGGCAGCAGGGGCACGTGGATGCCCGGAACAAGTCCGGGGTGACAACCGAGGGAAAAGGACGGCGGGTGCGGCCGCGCCGGACCGGCGCGTTCTGGACAGGCTCGGGCGCCGTCTTCATCATCGGCCGATGCCCGCCGGCCAGCTCTCGCGCCTGTTCGATCCGCGCTCCATCGCCGTGGTCGGCGCCTCGGCGAACGAGGCAAAGCCGGGCTTCCAGATCCTGAGGGCGCTCGAGCCCTTTCACGGCACGGTCCACGCGGTCAACCCGCGCGGCGGCGCCATCATGGGCCGGCCGGTCCACCGCGCCCTCGCCGATATCCCGGAGCCCGTGGACCTCGTCGCCCTCGTGCTGCCGGCACGGCATTCGCTGGCGGTGCTGCGGGAGGCCGCGGCGATCGGCGCGGGCGCCGCCTTCATGGTAAGCGGCGGGTTCGGCGAGACCAGCGCCGCCGGCGCGGCGCTGGAAGCCGATCTCGCGCGCGTGTGCCGGGCCGGCGGGATGCGGCTTCTCGGGCCGAACACCTCGGGATTCCTGCGCCCCTCGCGCGGGCTCGCCTGCACTTTCCTGCCGGCGGCGGCGGAGCTCAGGCCCGGCCCGATCGGAATCGTCGCGCAATCGGGCGGGATCAACCTCACGCTCGCGATGATGGCCAATGCGGAAGGGCTGGGCGTCAGCCTGGCCGTCGGGCTCGGCAACGCGGCCGATGTGGGTATCGCGGAGACGCTGGCCTATCTGGCCGCGGACCCGGAGACACGGGCCATCGTCCTGCACCTCGAAGGGGTGGAGGACGGCAGGGCCGTGTTCGACGCGGTCAGGGCCGCGGTTCCGGTCAAGCCGGTGATCGCGCTCCCGGTCGGCAAGGCGGACCTCACCGGATTTGCCGAGTCGCATACCGGCGCGCTGATGGGAAACCACCGGCTGACGCGCTCGGCGCTCCGCCAGGCCGGCGCGGTGGCGGTGGAAACGCTCGACGACGCGCTCGACGCGGCCTCCGCGCTTTCCGCCAGGCGGCTGCGGCCGGCGCGCGATCCGGGAATCGGCGTGCTGACCGGACAGGCCGGGCCGGGGCTGCTGATGACGGATACGCTCAGGCAGGCGGGCGTATCGGTGCCGGAGCTGGCGCCCGCGACGGTGGCCCGGATCGCGGGCGAGCTTCCGCCGCTCACCTACATGAGGAACCCGGTCGACACCGGGCGGCCCGACGAGAACCTCGGAACCGTCATCGAAGCGCTCGCCGAGGACGGGGCAATCGACGCCATCCTCGCCTACGCGCTCATCGAGGGCGGCCCGCTGGATGTCGGCGGGGCCGCGGTGGAGGCGGCGGGCAAAATCTCGAAGCCGATGGTTTTCGCCACCGCGGGCGTTCCGTCCGAGACCGCGGGACCGGTCGACGCGCTTCGCCGCGCCGGCGTTCCGGTTTTCCTCGTCCCCGACCGGGCCGCGCGGGCGATGGCGGCCATGGTGGCGGACGCGCGCGGCCGGGCGGACGCGGAACCGGACGCAACGCAAGCCGCGCCGCCCGGGACCGCCCCGCCGCTCGCGGGCCCGGTGGACGAGGATGCGGCGAAGTCGCTGGTATCCGCCTACGGCATCGCGACGCCGCGGCGGGCGGTGTGCCGAAACCGCGCGGAGGCCGAAGCGGCGCGCGCGGCGATACCGGGCCCGGCGGTCGCGAAGGTTCTCGACCCGGCGATACTCCACAAGTCGGATGTCGGAGGCGTGCATGTCGGGATCGAGACCGCCGCCGCGCTGGACTCGGCGCTCGATGCCATCGACCGGATATCG
>JAPPHW010000156.1 GCA_028820945.1 Defluviicoccus sp. | reverse complement strand
ACATCTGGGTCTTCTCGAAACGGGCGAGCGCGGCGTCGCGGGTCTTGCCGATATGAACGATATATTGCGGCGCGACCTCGATCGACGCGGGATCGCGCCCGGCCTCGCCGGCCAGGCGATGAAGCTCCTTCACGTCGGCCGCGATCCTGTCGAGCGGCACGGCGGCGGGCAGCCAGCCGTCGGCGTGCTTCACCGTGCGGCGCAGGTTGTTGGCGTTGTTGCCGCCGACGTAGATGGGGATCCGGTCCTGCTTCGGCTTGGGCCAGAGTTCGACATCGCGAAACCTGTAATAGGCGCCGTCATAGGTGGCCGCCCGCTCGCGGAACAGGAGCCCGAGCGCTTCCAGCCCCTCGTCGACGATCCGGCCGCGCGCGACCCTGCCGTCGGGCTGGAGCGCCTCGAACTCCTCGCGGTATGCGCCGATTCCGACGCCGATCTCAAGCCGCCCGCCCGAGAAGTGGTCGAGCGTCGCGATCTGTTTCGCGGTCACCACGATGTCGCGGCGCATCGGCAGCACCAGGATCCCGGTGCCGAAACGCAGCGTCGTCGTCTCGGACGCGACGAAGGAATAGGTTATCAGCGGCTCCCAGAACCGGGGCGGCGTGGGGAACTCGGCGCGCACATAGTGCTGCGTCGTCATGTGGTCGTTGCCCCAGACCGAGTGGTAGCCGAGCGCCTCGGCGTGCCGGGCGATGCGGATCACCGCTTCCGGATCGGAAAACGGGATGGGATAGGTGAGCCCCTCCATCCCGGTGGGCAGACCGACGCTAACCCGCATGCTCGACCTCCCGCGTCCTCAGCCGCGCGGTCGCTTCCGCGTCGACCGCGCCGCTCTCGTCCAGGATCACAGCATAGCGGCTGCGCGCGGCCCCGGGCGAGACCAGCCCGGCCCGGCAGTCCCGCGCGACGGCTTCGGGGTCCCGCGTTCCGGGGTCGCCGAGCCCGCCGCCGCCCGGCATCTCGATCACTACCCGGTCGCCCGGGGGAACGGTCTGGGTGCCCTTGCCGTCCATTTCCCCGCCCGAGGCGAGCGAGACACGGCCGGCGGACCCGTCGCCCCCGCCGTTCCGCCCGCGCGGCGGATGGTCGATGCGGTCGAACAGCGCGCTGAAGGCGAACGGCGCGTCCTCGAGAATGCCGAGCTCCATCGCCTGCCCGAGCCCGCCGCGATTGGTGCCGGGGCCACCCGAGTCGGTCAGAAATTCCTTGCGCCAGAACACCACCGGGGAGATCGCCTCGGTGACCTCCACCGGCACGCTCCTGACCCCGCTCGGGAAGCCGGTGGCCGACAGACCGTCCTTGCCCGGCCGCGCGCCGGCGCCGCCCGAGTGGAAGCTGAGCACCGTGAACGGCTCGGCGTCGGCGACCTCGGCGGGATCGCATTCGACCCGGCCCGGCCCGCCGAACGCGTAGACGTTCCAGAGGCACGACGTGCCCTCGGCCGGAACCGCGCCGTCGATCGCCTGGGCGAGGCACCCGAACACCACGTCGGGCAGCATCTGGCCGGTCACGTGGCGGACCGCGACGGGCGCCGGATACTCGGCGTTGAGGATGGTGCCGGGCGGCGCGGTGACCCGTATCGGCGCGAGCGATCCCGCGTTGTTGGGAACCCGGGGCGCGACGATGCAGCGGATCCCGAAGGAGGTATAGGCCTCGGTGTAGCAGAGCGGCACGTTGATCCCGTATGACGAGGCCCCGCTGGTCCCGGCGAAGTCGACGTCGATTCCGTCCGCGCCCACCGTCATCGCCGCCACCAGATCGACGGGCCTCTCCAGACCGTCGATCCGCATCGCGTTGCGGTAGGTGCCGGGCTTGAGCGCGCGGATCGCCTCCAGCGTCGCCTCCTCCGAACGCTGGATTATGTGCCGGCCGAGCGCGTCCAGATCGTCGATGCCGAACTCGTCCATCATCTCGACCAGCCGGCGGCAGCCCACGTCGTTGCAGGAGGCGAGGGAATGGAGGTCGCCCACCACCTGCACCGGCTCGCGCACGTTCGCGGCCACGATGTCGACCAGCGTCCGGTCGACCTTGCCGCGCTCGGCGAAGCGCATGATCGGGACGTAGATCCCTTCCTCGAGGACGTTCCGCCCGTCCGACGTCAGCCCGCGCCCGCCGATGTCGACGACATGGCTGGTGCTCGCGAACAGCGCCACCGGGCGGCCGTCGCGGAAGGCGGGCGTGACGAAGGTGAAGTCGTGCAGGTGGCCCGTTCCCTTCCACGGATCGTTGGTCAGGAACACGTCGCCGTCCTTCATCGTCTCGACGGGGAAGCGCTCCAGGAAGTGCCCGACCGACCGCGCCATCGAGTTGACATGCCCCGGCGTGCCGGTGACCGCCTGGGCCAGCATCCGTCCCTCCGCATCGAACACGCCGGCCGACAGGTCGCCCGCCTCGCGGGTCGAGGTGGAGAAGCCGGTGCGGATGAGCGACTGGGCCTGCTCCTCGACCACCGCGATCAGGCGGTCCCACATGAGTTGGAGGCCGATGGGCGAGAACGCGTTCGAGCGGGTCATCGCGGCTCCCTCGCGATCTGGATATTGCCGAGCGCATCGATCGATGCGGTGAAGGATTGAAGCACGACGGTCGTGGTCTCGTCTTCCGCGATCACGGCGGGGCCCGCGATCGTCGCCCCGGGGACGAGACCGTCGCGGAGATACACGGGCGCCCGCACCGTCGCCGCCGTCGCGGGATCGCAAACCGCGCGTTCTCCGGCGGGCGCGGCGACGGCGGAGGGCGGCATCGGCGGGCAGGGCGCCGCCGGTTCGCCACGAGCGGCGACGCGCAGGGTCCAGTTCATGACCTCCACGACAAGACCGGGGATCGTCCGCGAGTAGGTCCGGGCGTAGTCGGCTTCGAAGGCCTCGATCAGGGCCTCTCTGGACTCCGGGCCGAGCGGATCGTCCGGCAAGCTCACCGTTAGCTCGTGCCCCTGGCCACGGTAGCGCATGTCCGCGGCGAGCGTGCGGACAAGTACCGCGCCGGGGGCGGCCGCCGCGACGATCCCGTCCGCCTCTTTCCGCATTTCTTCCAGCAGCGCGTTGATCCCGTCCGGTTCGAAGGTCCCGTCGAGCGCCGAATAAAGGCTCCTCACCACCTCATAGGCAACCGGCGCGCGCAGGAAGCCGATCGCCGAGCCCACGCCCGCCGCTCCGGGTATCAGAATACGCTCGATCCCGAGCTTCTCGGCGAGGCGGACGGCATGTACCGGCGCCGCGCCGCCGAAGGCGACCAGCGTGCGGTCGCCGAGCGTCTTGCCGCGCTCGACGGCGTGAACGCGGGCGGCGTTCGCCATGTTCTCGACCACGACCTCGGCGATCCCGTGCGCGCCCTC
>JAPPHW010000211.1 GCA_028820945.1 Defluviicoccus sp. | reverse complement strand
GTTCCGGTTCAGCGTGTCCTCGCCCTGGACGATGCCGGTGGCCTTGAGCGCCTCCTCGATGTTGGCGTGGATGACCTTGAAGGCGCCGGCATAGGCGTCGTAGATGCGCCGCTGTTCCGGCGTGAGGGGATGTTCGAGGATGTCGACCTCGATGCCGTCATAGGCCAGCGCCCTGGCCTGATAGAGGCCGAGGGCCTTCAAATCTCTCGCCACCACCTCCATCGCCGCGACGCCGCCTGCCTCCATGGCGACGACGAACTCGGTCCGCTTCTCGAACGGCGTCTCGCCGGCGGCCCACAATCCGAGCCTGCCGGCATAGGCGAGGCCGGGCACCGTGGTGGCGCCGGTGGCCGACACATAGGCGATGCGTGCGTCCGGCAGCGCGTTCTGGAGCCGCAATCCGGCCCTTCCCTGCTGGGAGGGCCTGGTCTCGCCGCGCTCGGACTTGGACCCGGCGGCGTTGGCCATGGCATGGGCTTCGTCGAAGACGATTACCCCGTCGAAGCCGTGGCGGTCCTCCTCGTCCAATGAGCCCGCCAGCCATTCGACGATCTGTTCCAGCCGCGAGGGCTTCCCCTGGCGGGACGGCGAGCGAAGCGTCGCGTAGGTCGCGAACAGGATGCCGGCGTCGAGCGGGATCTCCATGCCCTGGCGGAAGTTGCCGAGCGGGATGACGTCGCTTTCCAGCCCGCCCAGCGCGGTCCAGTCGCGGCGCGCGTCCTCCAGCAGCTTGTCGGACTGCGAGAGCCAGAGCGCCTTCTTCCTGCCGCGCAGGCGGTTGTCGAGGATGATGGCGGCGACCTGGCGGCCCTTGCCGCAGCCGGTGCCGTCGCCCAGCATCCAGCCCCGGCGGAAGCGCACCGGCTCCGACAGGGTCTCGCCCTCGGAGGTGACGAGGGAGGTATCGACCTCTTCCCCGGATCGGGTCCGGGGCAGGCTCTCGTTGCCGTCATCGTCGAGCTTGCAGCGGTGGACGGTCTCCCACTGGGAGCCGATGCGGTACTCCGCCGCCAGGTGTCGAGCATGGGCCTCGCCGGCCAGCACGACGCTCTCCAGCTGCGCGTCGGACAAGAGACCCTCGGTGACGATGCGCTCGGGCAGCATCGGCCGGTATGCCGGTACGGGATGCGGCACGGCGGCCATGGCGGCGGATTGGACCAGCGGCGTCGGATGCTCGACCGCGCCCGGCACCCGCACGACGCCGGGCCGCCACGGCGCGTAGGGGCCGGTGTCGCTGGCCGGGGCATCGGTGGCAATCGGCTCGGCCGGGCCGGTTTCGACAACGAGATCCGAAATCGGCCCCCAGTCATGGGAACGCCGCGTCTCCGGTGTCGACGCGGGCTTGGGACCCCGGGGCTTCGGAGGCGCCACCGGCTTGCCGAACAGGTCGCGGGCGGGTCCGGTCGGGACTCGTGCGGGCGCGACCGGTTGCCGTTTCGGCACCTGCGCGATCACGGCGTCGAGCAGCGCGGCGGCGTTGGCGGCGCGGGCAGTCCCGTCGAGGTCCACGGCTGGTCCGTCGCCGCGATCGAGCACGGTGAGGCGGGTGTCGAACCCGGTGCCGCGCCGTGCATAGGCGCGCCCGTCGATGGCCATGGTGAAGACGCAGCGCGCCGGGGGATCGAGACGGCCGACGGCATCGCCCAAGACGCAATGGGCCGAGGTGATCGTGACCAGCCGGCCGCCGGGCGGCAGCATCGAGGCGGCCGATCGGACATGGCGCAGGTCGGCATCGTGACGGCCGCGGTCGACCCCCGGCGTTGCCGAGAACGGCGGGTTCATCAGCACGACGGTCGGCCGGACGTCGCGTAGCCGGTCGGCGATGGCCTCGGCGTTGAAGGCGGTGACGACCGCCTGCGGAAACAGCCGGGTCAGGAGCCGGGCCCGGGTGTGGGCGTATTCGTTGAGATGGAGCGCGCCCGTTGCCCGGTCGCCCAGCGCGCACTCCCCCATCACCGCCAGCATGCCGGTGCCGGCAGAGGGCTCCAGCACGGTATCGCCGGGGCGGACCGCGGCGGCCTGGAGCGCGGCATAGGCGAGCGGCAGCGGCGTCGAGAACTGCTGGAGCCGGACCTGTTCCTCGGAACGCCTGGTGTGGGAGGGCTCCAGCGCCGCGACCGCCTCCAGCATCGCCAGCATGCGGCGCGGCCCGTCGGCCCCGGCGCCGCAGGTACGCCGCATGCCCCGGCCGTAGCGCTGGAGAAACAGCACGCATGCCGCCTCGGCGGCCTCGTAGGCGTCCTTCCAGACCCAGCCGCCCTCGGCGTCGGACGCGCCGAAGGCCTCCGTCATGGCGTCCCGCAGCGTCGCGGCATCAAGCGCTCGGCCCGCCTCCAGCACCGGCAGCAGGGTTTGGGCCGCGGCGAAGATCGCGTCGCCCTGAACCGGGCGGGCCGGCGATGCGGGCGGATCGATGGCGGCGGAAGGAACGGGCGGACGCGCGAGGTCGTCCGGCGCCGAATGGGCGTCGAGCATGGGCCGGTCTCCGTGCTGAAGGGCATCGGACCGGCGTTGGCTTGACGTGGAATGCGACTCCCGCCCCGCCCGCCGGACCGCCCCGGGCCGGCTGGCCTGCCTCCTGTAGATGCGGAGCGCGGAGGTCGGAGAGTGAGTTCGTGAAGGTGGAGGCGGGATCGGGCGGGACGGATCAGCCGAATCGCCTGCCGTTTTCCAGGAACGACCACTCGTTGATCGCGATGATCTCGTCGACGGTTTCGTCGGAGGTCTCGTGCTCGTACTCGCGCTCAAGCTGGCGGTAGAGCCAGCGCGCCAGGTCGCGCAGCGCCTCGGTCACCGCATCCTCGGCGCCGTCGGTCGGGGGCTGCCAGGTCGGGCTGTCGCGCTCGACCTCGATCGTCATGGTGTGCTCGTGGCAGTAGCGGCCGCGGTGCCGGACGGTCGCGTTCAGCTGGTAGAAATTGCACTTGGCCGTCGCCTGCAGGAGATCCGCGATGCGGTGCAGCTCCTCGTCTCGCGGCGCATATTCCCGGATGGCCCTGCGCGATCCACGGGCATGGCTCCAGGCGCCCGAGAAGCTGGCCCCGTCCCCCTGGCTGGAGAAACCACTGTGGAAAATCCGGGGCTTCTCCCGTGTGCCGCCTCCGCAGAGCCGCACCGGACTGGTGGCGAGCGTGACGCCGAGGATTTCGCAGATACGCCCGAAATCCTCGTAGACGAAGTCGTACCACTCGTCGTGGAGGTCCTGGTCGCGATACCAGATGCGGGCGTTCTCCTTCGCGGCGTCGGACAGCTCGTCGATGCCGTAGACGACGGTCTCGATGATCCGGGGCATGGCTCAGCGCTCCTCCGAAACGGGGCTGCGGCGGCGCTCGT
>JAPPHW010000425.1 GCA_028820945.1 Defluviicoccus sp. | reverse complement strand
TGTCGGGCAGCATCCTCGTCTTCATCGACTCCTACGGCGCCACGCCGAGCCTCGCGGGGACTTTCATTTCCGTCTCGCTCGGCGGCTTCATTCTCGGTTCCATGGTTGCGGGACGGATTTCGAACCGCGTGGGCAGCCTGCGCCTGATCGGCGCCGGCCACCTCATTTGTCTCGCCTCGGCGGCGCTTGCCCTGGTGCCCGCCTATGCCGGGGTGCAGTCCGCGCCGTTCATGGTCCTGCCCGTCATAGTTTTCATGTTCGGGGTCGGCTTCGTGATCCCGCCGGGCTCCGCCGCCGCCATCGCGCCCTTCCCGTCGATGGCGGGCGCGGCGTCGTCGTTCCTGGGATTCAGCCAGATCACCGCCAGCTCGACCGTCATATTGATCAGCGGGTATCTCTATGACGGGACGATGCGGCCGGTGGCGCTCGTGATGACCGTGCTGGCCGGGCTCGGGCTCGCCGTGTTTTTCGCCTGGATGCGCCGGCGGCCGGCCCGGTAGCTCAGGACCGATCCGAACCGGGTTGCGTCTTGCGCCAGACGCTGGCCAGCCAGGGCTGTTCGCGGCGCGGCTTCCCCGGCGGCCGGTAATAGTGATCGACCTCGACGAAGCCCGCCGCGTTCAACCGCCCGCGCCATGTCTCCAGATCGAGGAAGCAGCCGAACCGCCCGCCGACCCAGCCCTCCTCGTTGCCGCCCCTGGGGTTGGAGCTGAACAGCACGCCGCGCGGTTTGAGGGAGGCATGCAATTCGCCGAGCACGCGGGGCAGCTCTTGACGGGGCACGTGGAACAGCGACGCGTTGGCGAAAATTCCGTCGAACCGCGCGGCGGGGAGGTCCAGTGCGAGGAAATCCTGGTGCAGCACCTCGCAACCCACCATGCGTCGGGCCATCGCGACGAACGCCGCCGAGCCGTCGAGCCCGACCGGATCGTGGCCGGCGTCGCGGAACGCCATCAGATCGCGTCCCGGCCCGCAACCCAGATCGAGGATCGAATGAGGCGCCTCGCCCTCGATCGCTTCGATCAGGGCCGCCCGGTTCTGGCTCACGTCGTGATGCTTCGTGCCCGCCCGGTAATCGTCGGCCATCCGGTCGTAGTGACCGATCGTGACGTCGGTAATCTCGCGCAGCGCGGCGTCGTCGAAATGCCGGGGCGGTTCGGTCATTCAGGTCCGGCACATCGGCGGCGTTCCAATTCGGTCGCGCGCCCGGCCGAGCGCGCGCTCGCAGGCGAGAGCGAGGGCGAGCGCGGTTTCCTCGTCGCCGCCGCGCGCGACGATGTGGAGGCCCGCCGGCATTCCCGCATCGTCCAGAGCGACCGGCAGCGTCACCGCGCACATGCCGAGCAGGCTGGCCGTGTTGGTGTTGCGGACCAGCCTCAGGTTTCGCCGGAGATGGTCCTCGGGATCCGAAATGCCGGTCATGACGGGCGGGGTCAGCGGCACGGTAGGCCCGACCAGCGCATGAAAGCCGTCGAACGAACGGTGGGCGTCCCCGGACAGCCCGGCGAGCCGGTGCACCCGCTCGAGATGCTCCGCGGCGGTCAGGGCTTCCATCGCCTCGATCCGAATCGCGACCGCCGGGTCGAGGTCGTCGCGGTACGCCGACATCTCGCCGTTGATGAAGCGGGTGAAGTCGCCGACATGGAGCCCGCCTTGCATGAATATCTCCGTCGCGGGCTCGAATTGAGGCATCTCGGCCGGTGCCAGGCGCAGGCCGGATCGTACGAGCTCGCCCAACGCGGCCTTGACGCCTTCGGCGATGCCGGGATCGCAGTCCTCGAAGTACCAGTCGCACAGCCCGACACGGAAATCGGCGAGCTCGGCGGCCGCGAGCCGGCGCATCCAGGCGACGGCGTCCTCGTCGACGCCCGGGTCGATCGCGGCGAAGCCGATGCACATATCCGCGGCCGAGCGCGCGAGCACGCCCGCCGTGTCGAGCGACGGGCTCAACGGTACGATGCCATCGGTCGGCCATCGACCCGCCGTCGGACGGATCCCCGCGGTACCGGTCATCGAGGCCGGGATTCGCACCGAACCCGCCGTGTCCGAGCCGATCGCGAGCAGCGCCGATCCCTCCCAAAGGCTGACCCCGGCGCCCGAACTCGAACCGCCGGGCGAGCGATGGACAGCCGCGTCCCACGGGTTGCGCGGCGCGCCCCAGTGCGGGTTGGCGCCCAGGCCGCCATAGGCAAACTGGACGGTGTGGGTCTTCCCGCTGACGACCGCGAGTCGATCCCGGAGCGACCGGACGACAGGGCCCTCGCGCTGCCACTTCTCCGGCAGTTCGCGCGGGCAGCCCGCGAAGATGGGATAGCCGGCAACGCCGAACAAGTCCTTGACCGAAACCGGGATACCCTGCAGCGGACCCCGATCGTTGTGGACGGAGCGTGCCGCGTCCGCGACTTCGGCTTCCGCGCGCACGCGTTCGGCGTCGAACGTCTTGTAGGCGTGGAACGTCTCGCCGCGGGCCTCATGGTTCGCCACCGCCCATTCGGCGATAGCGGCGGCGCTCAGCCGGCCCGCGCGCAGCGCCTCGACGATCGTTTCCAGCGAGTCGGTCGCGAAATCCGGATCGGCCATGGCGGCTCCATCGATGAAAGCGAGATTATATGCGAAACTCCTCGACCGGCACTTGACGGTATGCGGCGGGGTCCGGCCTCAAGGACGCGATCCGAAATCCGGGCAGGGGAGGAGGCCGATGAGCGCGGGCCAGGCCATCGACAAGGCGCCAAGGATGAAGTTCAGCCATCTCGGACTGGTCGTGTCCGATCTCGAGGCGATGCAGGACTTCTATACCCGGGTGCTCGGGTTCGAGCTGACCGACAAGGGGACGACGGGAAGCGGCGCCACGATGGCGTTCCTGACGCTCGACCCCGCGGAACATCACCAGGTCTTCCTGGTCGACGGCAAGCCGGACGGGGAGCTTCCCGCCAACCGCTTCATGCCGGGAACGGGCCCGGTGCTTCACCATCTGTCGTTCCGGCTGGCCTCGCTGCAGCAGCTGCGCCGGATGTTCGACCGGCTCGGCGCGGAATCCGACCGCAAGATCGACACGGTCACCCACGGCGTGTGCTGGGCGCTCTACACGACCGATCCGGAGGGCAATTCGCTCGAATTCTTTGCCGACACGCCGTGGTACATCGAGCAGCCCTTCCTGAAGCCGATCGATTTTTCGAAATCCGACGACGTCCTTTTCAGCGAGACCGAAGAGATGTGCCGGGCCGCGCCCGGATTCCGCGCCCATGCGGACTTCAACGCCGAGCTTGCCCGCCGGGTGCCCGTGTCGGCGATCGATTGAGGGCGTATCTGGAAGCGCTGCTCGCGCCCTGGCGCGGGC
>JAPPHW010000273.1 GCA_028820945.1 Defluviicoccus sp. | reverse complement strand
GGCGAGGCCATCGCAAACGTCGCCGACGTGACCGACGACGCGGCGCTCGCCGCCCTCGTCGAAGCGGCGGAAGCGGCGTTCGGGCCAATCGAGATCCTGGTCAACAACGCGGCGCTCTTCGCGGAGCTCCGGTTCACCCCGATCATGAAGATGTCGAACGAGGAATGGGACCGGGTGATGAAGGTCAACGTGCGCGGCACGTTGCAGACCACCAAGGCCGTCGTTCCCAGCATGCTGAGGAACGGGCGCGGCAAGATCGTCAATATCAGCTCGGGCACCTTCTACTATGGCGGGCCCGGCCTGGCGCATTACGTCTGCTCGAAGGGCGCGATCATCGCCTTCACCCGCTCGGCATCGCGCGAGTTCGGCGACCAGAACATCATGGTGAACTGCATCGCGCCCGGCCTGACCGAGAGCGAAGGCGTCCGGAACCACCCCGACCTCCACGTCGCCCGCGCGCCGACCGTCCAGACCCGGGCGATCAAGCGGGACATGCTGCCGGAAGACCTGGTCGGGATGCTGCTGTTCCTGGCGAGCGAAGACAGCGACTTCGTGACCGGACAGACCTTCAACGTCGACGGCGGAAAGTACAACCAGTAGGCTGGGGATAACCTGCCCTTCGTCGCGGCGTGACGGGGGAAAGGACGGGGCGGGAACGGTTCCAGGTAAAACGGATGCGTTCTAGCCGGCGGCGGCCGCGGCGCCGAAGCGCGCCATCCACGCCTCGGGCCGGTCGCCGTGAAAGGTCAGCGTCATCTGGGTGACCCCGTCGGCGGCCAGCACGCGGCACCGATCGAGGCATTGCTCGACCGTGCCCGCCACGGCGTAGGCGGCAACGAACGCGTCGTCGAGCGCGTCCTCGGCCGCTTCGCCGGCGGCCAGGCGTTCGAGCGCGCGGGCGAACAGGCCGGGCTCGATGCCGTTGTCGCCGGCCATCGCGGCGAGCGCGGCGGGCGCGGCCTCGTAGGCCCGGAAATAGGCGCCGAGCATCGCGCCGATCGCCGGCTTGACCGCCCGGCGCGCCAGGGCCCCGTCCTCGCCCGCGACGCAGGGGACGTATTTGACGACGTTGGACGGCGTCGGCCGGCCGGCTTGTCCCGCCGCCTCCGCCATCGCGCCGATCGCCCGGCCGGTGAACGCCGGCGGGCACATGTTGCTGATCAGGAGGCCGTCGGCGCGCGCGCCGCACACCCGGAGCGCCCGCTCGCCCATCGCCGCCAGGTAGATCGGCACCCGGTCGCGCACCGGCCGGTAGCTCAGCTTCACGCCCTCGGCCGAGAATACCTTCCCCGCGTGGCTGACCTCCTCGCCGGCAAGCAGCGGGCCGGCGATCGCAACCGCATCGTTCATCGCCTCGGCGACGTTCCGGAACGCGCCGATCCGTTCGATCGCGCGCGGCACGCCGGCGCCGATGCCGAGGATGGCGCGCCCGCCGGAGATCTCGTCGAGCGCGCCGAGCTCCATCGCCATCAGGGTGGGGTGGCGGTTGAACGGGTTGAAGACGCCGATGCCGATCTCGATGGTCTCGGTCGCCAGCGCGCAGGCGGTGGCGGCGGGCAGCACGCCGCGCTGGAACAGGTTCTCGGCAAACCAGACCGTGTCGAAGCCGCACGCTTCCGCGTGCCGCGCGGCCTCGGCGCAGATCCGGGAATCCATGTCGCCGTGCATGCGCACCGCGAAGCGTGGCAGGCCGGTCACCGGACTATCCCTGCTCCTCCGGCCGCGGGCCGGTCCCGCGCGTCGAGATGTGGACATGGACGCAGATCCATTTGCCGTTCTCGCGGCGGAACACCTCGGTCGAGCGCGACGGCCAGTCGTCGCCGGTCCAGTGCGGCTCGTCGTCGTCCGATTTCCAGCGCCCCGCCGCCATTCGCTCGCAGGTGATCACGGCGTAGTCGCTGTTGCCGATCAGCCGGACGTCGCTCGAGCGCCACGGCTTGGTGATCTCGACCCGGGGGCCGAAATAGTTCCACAGCCGGGCCCAGTCCTCGATCCCCTTGTAGTTGTACCCGGTCGAGTTGAACCAGACGCAGTGCGGATGCTCGCTCCAGACCTTCCTCAGCGCATCCACGTTCAGCCCCATCGAGTTGGCGTCGAGATAGCCCCGGTGCAGCGCCAGCAGCGCCTCCCTGTCCTCCTCGCTGCCCTCGAACAGCGAGAACGCGTGCTCGCTCAGCTCGACGATCGGCTCATCCATCGTGTCCCTCCTCCCGAAACAGCTCCTGGCGGCGGAGCGCGCGGCCCGGCCGCTCGCCGGTCGGCGCGCCGTCCCGCCACACCGGGCGGCCGTTGACCAGCACCGTGTCGATGCCGGATGCCGGCCGCGCGGGCTCGTCGAACGTGGCGCGGTCGAGAATCGTCTCGGGATCGAACACCACGATGTCGGCGAACCCGCCCGGCGCGAGCCTGCCGCGCCCGGTCAGCCCGAACCGCGCGGCGGGGAGCGCGGTCATCCGGCGCACCGCCTCCTCGATCGGAAACAGACCGGCATCGCGGGCGTAACGGCCGAGGACCCGCGGGAAGGTGCCCCACAGCCGCGGATGGGGGTGCCGGTCGTGCGGCAGGCCGTCCGAGCCGATCATGGTGTGGGGGAAGGCGAGGATCCGCCGCACGTCGTCCTTATCCATCAGGAAATAGACCCCGCCCGCCGGCTTCAACCGCTCGACCGCCGCCTCGGCCGGCACGCCCCATTCGGCGGCGATCTCCGCGAGGTCGCGCCCGGCCGCCTCCGGCACGCTTTGCGACCAGGTGACGATCACCCGTTCCGCGGTGCCGAACCTCCTGGCATCCAGCATCGAGGACGCTGCCACGTAGGGGTAGGCGTCGAGCCCCACGGGCTGGCGTTCCATCGCCGCCGCGATCGCCGGCAGGGTCTCGCGCGACCGGCCGTGATTGGCCCTGCCGGCGACCTTGTGGTGGGAGATGACCAAAGGCACGCCGGCCCGCCTGGCGATATCGAAGCTCTCCTCGAGGCTCTCGTCGACCCGATCGGTCTCGTCGCGCATATGGGTGGCGTAGACGCCGCCCGCGTCGCCCACCAGGGCGGCGAGCTCGGCGACCTCCCCGGCGGGCGCGGCGGCGGCCGGCGGGTAGAACGTCCCGCTGGAAAGGCCGATCGCGCCGTCGTCGAGCGCCGCCCGGAGCCGTTCGCGCATCGCCGCCAATTCCGCCTCGTTCGCCGGCCGGTCGAGGGCGTCCATCGCGCCGACGCGGAGCGTCGAGTGACCGACCAGACAGGCGGCGTTGACCGCGGCCGGCGCGGCGTCGAGCGCATCGAGATAGGCGCCGAATCCCGCGAACCGGTACGACCCGGCATCCCCGATCAGGTCGAGCGGCG
>JAPPHW010000237.1 GCA_028820945.1 Defluviicoccus sp. | reverse complement strand
ATGTCCATCGGCGAGACGACGACGCGGTTGGGAACCGTCATGCCGCGCAGCCGGAACGGGGTGAACATCGGCGGGCGATCCGTCTCGACGGTCAAGCCGGCCTCGCGGACGTGGCGGCAGAACCAGGTATCGACCCGGTCGACAAAGCCCGCGTCCCGCAGCCTCAGATTGTCGTAGGTCACCTGCTTGGAACGGGACAGCATCGAGAACGCCGCCTGGATCGGTTCCATGTCCCGGTAGCGGTGCGGATTCTCGGTCCAGACCACGCTGGTATCGGATGCGTGTTGGGTGCGCTCCACCTCGGGCCTGCGTGTCTGCTCGAACCGCGAAAGAATTTCGGGCAGGGAGCCGCCGCCGCGGAACGCCTCGTAGAGCGCGATCGCGTCCTCCATGGCGAGCTTGGTGCCCGAACCGATGGAATAGTGCGCGGTATGCAGCGCGTCGCCCAGCAGCACCGTGTTGCCGTGCCACCAGCGCTCGTTCCGGATCATCGGGAAGGTGCGCCAGATGCTGCGGTTGGCGATCAGCCGGTAGCCATCGAGCCGGTCGGCCCACAGGCGCTCCATGTAGGCGAGCAGGTCCGGTTCCGGGAGGTCGGCGACATCTTCCTTCGCGCTCTCCCACGTCGGGGGAGGGGCCTCGACGATCCAGGTGCTTTCGCCCGCGCCGTGGCTGTAGGCGCCGAGCACCCAGATCCCGTGCTCGTTCTCGGCGAAGTCGAAGGTGAAGGCGTCATGGGGCCGTGTCGTGCCGAGCCAGAGGAACCGGTTGAGGCGGTGCTCGATCCGCGGCCGGAACTTATCTCCGTATCGTTCCCGGACGGTCGAGTTGATCCCGTCGGCGCCGACCACGAGGTCGAAGCCTCGCAGCGAGGCGGGATCGCCGATCTCACTCTCGAAATGGAGCTTTACGCCGTATTCCGCGCAGCGGCGCTGCAGCACGTCGAGCAGCGCGCGCCGCGAGCAGCCGCAGAAGCCGTGGCCGCCGCTGCGGACCGTCTCGCCGCGGAAGACGAAGTCGATCTCGTCCCAGTAGACGAACACGTCCCGGATCGCGTCGTAGCTCTCCCGGTCGTAGTCGCGGAAATTGTCGAGCGTCTCGTCGGAGAACACGACGCCGAAGCCGAACGTGTCGTCGCTCCGGTTGCGTTCGTGAATCTCGACGTCCCAGCCGGACCAGGCCTTCTTCGCCAGCAGCGCGAAGTAGAGTCCGGCCGCTCCGCCGCCGACCACCGCGACCCGCATGACGGGACCGCCTCCCGGCCGCGGCGGCCGGGCGTCAGCCCATCGCCGTCCTGAGGCGCTCGTCGAGCTTGTCGAGGAACTGGTTGGTGGTCAGGAACTCCTGGTCCGGGCCGATCAGGATCGCGAGATCCTTGGTCATGAACCCGTCCTCGACGGTCTCGCGGCACACCTTTTCGAGCCCCTCCGCGAAGCGCACCACGTCCGGCGTGTCGTCGAACGTTCCACGATAGAACAGCCCGCGGGTCCAGGCGAAGATCGAGGCGATCGGATTGGTCGAGGTCTCGAGCCCCTGCTGGTGCTGGCGGTAATGCCGGGTCACGGTGCCGTGCGCCGCCTCGGCCTCGACGGTCCTGCCGTCCGGCGTCATCAGCACCGAGGTCATCAGCCCGAGCGAGCCGAACCCCTGGGCGGCGGTATCGGACTGCACGTCTCCGTCGTAGTTCTTGCAGGCCCAGACGAAACCGCCCGACCATTTGAGCGCCTGGGCGACCATGTCGTCGATCAGCCGGTGCTCGTAGAAGATGTCCTTCTCGGCGAAGCTCGCGGCGAATTCGTCGTCGAAGACCTCCTGGAACAGGTCCTTGAAACGCCCGTCATAGGCCTTGAGGATGGTGTTCTTGGTCGACAGGTAAACCGGCCAGCCGCGCGTCAGCCCGTAGTTGAAGCTCGACCGGGCAAAGCCTCTTATGCTCTCGTCGAGGTTGTACATGCCGAGCGCGACGCCCGAGTCCTCGAAATCCATCACTTCGCGGGTGACCGGCTCCCCGCCGTCGGCGGGCTCGAAGGTCATGGTGAGCTTGCCCGGCCCCGGCACCAGGAAATCGGTCGCGCGGTACTGGTCCCCGTATGCGTGGCGGCCGATCACGAAGGACTGGGTCCAGCCCGGCACCAGCCGCGGGACGTTGCCCATCACGATGGGCTCGCGGAAGATCGTGCCGCCGACGATATTGCGGATGGTGCCGTTGGGCGAGCGGTACATCCGCTTCAGCCCGAACTCCTCGACCCGCTGCTCGTCCGGGGTGATGGTCGCGCATTTGACCGCGACGCCGTATTCCTTGGTCGCGTTCGCCGAATCGACGGTGATCCCGTCGTCCGTCGCGTCCCGCGCCTCGATCCCGAGGTCGAAATAGATCAGTTCGACATCCAGGTAGGGCAGGATCAGCTTGTCCTTGATGAACTGCCAGATGATGCGCGTCATTTCGTCGCCGTCCATCTCGACGATGGGGTTGGCGACCTTGATCTTGCTCATGAATTCAACCCTTTCGATCGTGCGGCGCCCTCCGCTCCGCCGCGGATCGCATCGCTTGGGAAGTACCGGATCGCGCGCAACATAGCATCGCCCGCCGCCCGCGCAAGGCGGGGCGGCCCCTCCGCAGCTAAAGCCGCGCGCCGTCCTCGCGGCGGGCCGGGGCCGTGGCGCGGGAGAGGGCCGCGACGGCATCTTCCGGTGTCGCCGTGTACTCGAAAAAGTCGTGCACGTCGGGTCCGGCGAAGCCGTGGTCGACGATCCGTTCCATAAGCGACCGGAGGCCCTCCCAGTACCCGTCGGTGTCGAGGATCACCATCGCCCGGTCGTGCAGACGGAGTTGGCGCCAGGTAACGAACTCGATCGTCTCGTCCAGCGTGCCCGGCCCGCCCGGCAGCGCGCAGGCCGCGTCGGAGAGGTCGAACATGAGTTGCTTGCGCTCGTGCATGCTCGAGACGACGTGCATCTCCGTCAGCCCGTCATGCGCGACCTCGCGATGGTGAAGGAAGGACGGGATGATGCCCACCACCTCGCCGCCGGCGGCGAGCGCCGCGTCCGCCAGGGCGCCCATCAGCCCGCTTCTGCCGCCTCCATAGACCGTCCGGATGCCGGCTCCGGCCAGGCGCGCGCCGAATTCGCGTACCGCCGACTCGTACCGCGCCGAGGCGCCGAGGGAAGAACCGCAGAAAACGGTAACGGACTCGATCCTGGGCATCCTGGACTCTGCCAAGGGACTACGGAACCCGCCGGCGAGACGCCCGCGATCGACCCCTCCGACGCTACTTGGAGATCACGCCGCAGGCGATGCGCCCGCCGGCCGCGCCCGCCGGGTCCGACTTGTAGTCGTC
>JAPPHW010000103.1 GCA_028820945.1 Defluviicoccus sp. | reverse complement strand
CTCCGGGGGCCGAGCCTGAAGATCGTGACGGCGAGGACCGCGAGGTTGGCGACGTTGAAGGCGACGCCGAGCAGGAAGGCGCTGACATAGGTCCCGGTCGCGTCGAACAGCACGCCGCCGATCCAGCTCCCGAACCCCATCGCGAGCGCGCCGAACAGGAACACCAGCCCGGTCCGCCGCCCCGCCTCGGCGATCGGCATCAGCTCGCGGATCGCCACCGCATAGACCGGGAAGATGCCGCCGTAACCGAGCCCGAACAGGATCGCGACCACGTAGAGCTCCGCCAGCCCGTGGACCATGGTGAAGGCCGCGAGCATCGCCGCTTGGGCGCCGGAAAACAGGAACAGCGCGCGGAGTCCGCCGATATTGTCGGCCAGCAGGCCGACGAACACCGCGCGGCTGACGAAGGCCGACATCAGCATCAGCGACAGCACTTCCGCCGCGTTGCTCGCCGGGTGGCCGAGGTCGGTGACGTAGGAGACGAGATGGCCGAGCGGCAGTCCCATCGCGACGCAGCATCCGACGATCGCGGCGCAGAGCGCGGCCTGCAGACCGCCCACCGAAATCGGCAGCCGGCTGCCGGCGGTGCGCCTCGCCTCGGGAGCGGCCGCGGCCGGGCGGGTTCCGGGAGGCCCGGCGGGAATCTCCGGCCGCCGCCTCAGCACGAGCGCGAGCCCAGGGAGGAACAGGGCGGCGACCGCGCCGAAGGCGAGCGCCATCGTGCGCCATCCGTGCGCCTCCATGATGAGCACGAAAATCGGCGGCCACATGATGCCGGCCAACGCCTGGCCCCCGGCCACGATGCCGACCGCCATCCCGCGGCGGCGGACGTACCAGCGCGCGATGTTCGCCATGGCCGGGGCGGCGAGCGCGCCGGTCCCCAGGAACCCGATCAGCAGCCCGTAGATCGCATAGAGCTGCCAGGCGGCGTCGAACTGGCTCAGCAGGATCGCGCCGCAGGGGATGGTGATCGAGGCGACCAACGCGGGCGGCCCCATGCCGTAGCGGTCGAGCACCCGGCCCATGAAGAACCCGCCGAACCCCGCTCCGAGGAACTGGAGCGAGAAAGCGAGCGAGGGCACCGCGCGCGGCCACGAGAACTCGGCGGCGATGGGCTTGAGCGCGACCACCACCAGAAACATCGCGCCCGAGCCGATGAGCAGCGTCAGCACCGAGGCGGCGAGCACATAGATCTGCCCAGCCGGCTCCGTCCCGTTCCGATCGTCGTTTGCAACGGTCATGCTCGACCCCCGCTGCACGGTAGAGCAAGGAGACGCGGGAGGCGAGGCAGCCCCCGCGACCCGCGGCGACGCGGCGTGGAGCCTATGGCGCCCGGCTCACGCGTCCCACGCCGTCTGGAGGGCCGGGCGGGCGAGGAGGCGTTCGTTGTAGGCCTTGAGGTTGGGCTTGTCGGCGAAATCGACGCCGAACTTCTCCGACATGATGCAGGCATGGCCGGTGATCGTGTCGGCGGCGCTGAAGGAGTCCAGGAGATAGTCCCGACCTTCCAGCCGGGCCTCGACCGGGCCGAGCGTGCGGTTCAGCAGGCGCAGCGCGCGGTCGGCGTGGGTCTCGCTGCGCCGCTCGGGCGGCAGCAGAATCGTCTCGACCACGTAGGCGTTGATCGGCGGCATGATCATGCCTTCGGCGTAATGCAGCCACTGGAGATAGGCGGGAAATTCGGGAGAATCGGGGCTACGGGCGAGCGAGCCGTCGCCGTAGCGCGCGACGAGATACTGGGCGATCGCGGTGCTCTCCGACATCCGCACCTCGCCGTCGTCGAGCGTCGGCACGCGGCCGTTGGGATTGACCGCCAGATATTCCGGCGCGCGCATCGCCTTCTCGCCGAGCGTGAAGCGTTCGAGTTCGTAGTCGAGCCCGAGCTCGTTCAACAGCCAAACCGTCCGAACCGCACGGGTGTTGGGCGCGTAGTAGACCTTCATCCGGGACCCCCAGCGAGTTTCCGCGTTCGCGCCGAGACATGCCCGAAGCGCACCGGCCGCGTCAATCCGGCCGCTCCGCTATCTCGCACCCCCGCATGGGCTAACATGCGGCGAAGCTAGGGACAGGCAGGAGGCAGTGCGTGAAGTTCGGCATGCAGTTCTTTCCCGACGTCCGGCCGGCCGAGAAGACGGCCGAGCGGTATTTCGCCGAATCGCTCGATCTCGTCGGGCTCTGCGACCGGTACGGCTACAGCCATGTGCGGATCGTCGAGCATTACTTCCACCATTGGGGCGGCTACAGCCCGAACCCCATCGTCTTCCTCACCGCCGCCTCGCAGCGCAGCCGGACGGCGCGGATGGTGACCGGCGCGGTGCTGCCGGTATTCAACAACCCGCTCAAGCTCGCCGGCGAGATCGGCATGCTGGATGCCATCTCGGGCGGGCGGCTCGATGTCGGCTTCGCGCGCGCCTTCCTGCATCACGAATACGAGCGTTTCGGCATCGACATGGAAGAAAGCGTCGACCGGTTCGAGGAAGGGCTCGATCAGGTCCGCCGCCTGCTGGAAGAGGAGAACGTCACCGCGAAGGGCCGGTTCCACGGCTTCGCGGACGTCACCTCGCTGCCGCGGCCGACGCAGAAGCCGCGCCCGCCGATCTACATCGCGGCGGTCGGAACGCCGGCCTCGTTCGAGCGCGCGGGCGAGCTCGGCCACGCGGTGATGGCGATCCCGGGCGTGGGCTCGACCCCGTCGGAGCTGGTGGGCGTCTACCGCGAGGCGTGGAATCGGGCGGGCCATCCGGGGAAGCCCACCGTGATGCTCGCGGTCTTCATGTATTGCAGCGAAGACCACGAGGAAGCCGTCCGTATCGCCAAGCCGCTGATCGAGCGCCATTTCCAGTCGATTATCGACGCGACGACGGGATACGCGGAGGGGGCGCCGCCCTCGACCTACGCCAACTACGACAAGATGCGCGCACGGATGGCCGCGGAGACGTTCGAATCGCAGGTCGAGCACATGGCCGCTTTCGTCGGCACACCGGACGACATCGTCGAGCAGCTGCATGAATTCGACCGGACGATGGGCGGCTGCGACTACGCGTCGATGCAGGTCAATTTCAACGACATGCCCTACGAGCTCGCCGAGCGCTCGGTCCGCCTGTTCGGCGAGAAGGTCATCCCGCGTTTCGCCCGGCGGTAGCGCCTGTCCGTTTCAGATAGAAGCGCCTTTACCCCTGTCTCCCCGCCGTCATGCCCGGACTTGTTCCATTGCTGTCCGGTTGAGATTTCGAGGCAGGCTCCGCGCTTATGAGAGAGACCGTCTCCGCCCCCCGGGGGGGGGGCCCCCCCCCAAAGCGGGGGGGGGGGGGGGGGGGGGGGGGGGGGGGGGGGTTTATTTAAAAAAAAAA
>JAPPHW010000221.1 GCA_028820945.1 Defluviicoccus sp. | reverse complement strand
TCCTCGCCGAGGTCGCGGATCATGGTGCGCGCCACGTCGAGCCTGGCATCGGCGAGCAGCATGCCGATGGCGGAGAAATTGCCGGGTTCGGGCGGCACGATGACGGTGCGGATGTCGAGCTCGCGGGCGAGCAGCGAACCGTAGATCGGGCCGCTCCCGCCGAACGCGAAGAGCGCGAAATCGCGCGGGTCGTAGCCGCGCTCGACGGTGATCTGGCGGATCGCGCCGGTCATCGTCACCGCGGCGAGCGCCAGCATCCCCTCGGCCGTCTCCTCGATGGGCCGGCCGCCCATCCCGATGGGACCCGCCACCCGGTCCGCGATCGCGGACGAAGCGGCGTCCGCATCGAGCTCCAGCCCGCCGGCCAGGAACACGCCCGCGCCGATCCGGCCCAGCACGAGATTCGCGTCGGTCACCGTGGGCTCGGTGCCGCCGCGGCCGAAGGCGACCGGGCCGGGATCCGAGCCCGCGCTCCTGGGGCCGATATGGAGCCGCTTTTCCTCGTCGACCCAGGCGACGGAGCCGCCGCCCGCGCCGACCTCGACGATATCGACCACCGAGCCCCTGATCGGGAAGCCGGTATCGTAGCCGCCGACGAAATAGGGCGAGCGGAGCCCGAATTCGCCGTCGCGGATCACGGCGCATTTGGCGGTGGTGCCGCCCATGTCGAAGGCGATCAGGTCGGGGATGCCGAGCGCCTTTCCGTAGGCGCCGGCGCCGATGCACCCGCCCACCGGGCCGGATTCGATCAGCGCGATGGGCTCGCGGAGCGTGCGGTCGACCGACAGCACGCCGCCGTTCGAGCCCATCATGTAGAGCGTGCTCTCGAACCCGCCCTCGGCGAGGCGGCGTTCGAGCCGCGCCGTGTAATCCGCCATGCGCGGCCCGACGACCGCGTTCGCCGCCGCGGTGCAGCAACGCTCGTATTCGTACCATTCGCGGGTGAGCTCGGTCCCGGCGGTCACGTAGATCCCCGGCAGGCGGTCGCGCAGCCGTTCGGCCACCGCGCGTTCGTTGCGGTCGTCGCGATAGGCGTTGAGGAACGAGACCGCCACCGCCTCCACGTCCAGCCCGGCGATGACGCCGGCGAGCCGGTCGATCTCCTCCGGCTCCGGCTCGGCCAGCACGTCGCCGCGGCCGTGCACCCGCTCGTCCACCTCGAAGCGGAGCGCGCGGGGGATCAGCGGCGGGGCGCGGCGGAATTCGATGTCGAACGGGTTGGTGCGGTTGCCGCGCGCGAGCTCGAGCGTGTCGCGGAATCCCTTCGTCGTGACCAAGGCCGCCCTGGCGCCGGAACGCTGCAGCAGCGTGTTGATGACCAGCGTCGTGCCGTGCTTGACCAGCAGCGCGCGGGCAAGGTCGACGCCCGCCTCCTCGACGCAGGCCATCACCCCGTCGACCAGGTCTCCGTAGGTGGTCAGCGCCTTGGCATAGACAACCTCGCCCCGTTCCATGTCGAAGGCGGCGATGTCGGTAAAGGTGCCCCCGGTATCGACGGCGACGATCAGGGACATGGGACGCGCGGTCATGCGCGCATGGTAGCGGGATCGGGCGGGGCGATCACGGGTTCGGCAATACGACAAAGGGGGATTCCATCCTTCTTCGTCATGCCCGGACCTGTTCCGTTTCTGTCTGGCTTGGATTTTCGGCGCAGGCTGTGCGCCGATGGGCGGAGACAATGTCGGCCGAGGCGGACGTTCTCCGGCGCGCATTACCCTCTCCTCCGTCATGCCCGGACTTGTTCCGGGCATCCACGCCTCGCGGCACCGCGGTGCGCGCCGGGAGAGGACGAGGCGGCGGAGGCACGTGGATGCCCGGAACAAGTCCGGGCATGACGGCCGGGGGGAAGGCGGGGCGAGACCGGGAACGGCGACTCGCCCCGCTCGCAAAAAATTAAACCGGACAGAAGTGGACCTGTTCCGGGCATGACGACAAAGGCGATTGCGGGACAGGAACGCTACCCGCTCCGCGGCGCGGGCGGTCCGGTCAAAATGAAGAAGGGGCGCGGCGTTACAGGCGCGTGAACGGTGGGCGGCCGGCGTCGACTTCCGTCCGGCAACGACCATTTCTCCCCTTGTATGGGTACGTATCGCATGACCGAGCCGTGGAGCCCGGCGACATGACGGAACTGGTCCTCCGCGGCGTCAGCAGGCTGCGCGGCGGCGCCGGGGGCGCGCTGTCGGTGTGGGGCCTCATCCTTCTCCTTGTCCTCGCTGTCGCGGCACTCGACATCGCCAACCTCGCGGATATCCTCCGCATCGCGCTCGGCGCGTTCGCCGGGACGCTGCCCTATATCGCGGTCGCGGTGCTGATCATCGCCGGCCTCAAGGCGAGCGGGGCGACGGCGCTCGTCGCGCGCGCTTTCGAGGGCCGCGAGACCCGCATGATAGTGCTGGCGGCGTTGATCGGCGGGCTCGCCCCCTTCTGCTCCTGCGAGGTCATCCCCTTCATCGCGGCCCTGCTCGCGGCCGGCGCGCCGATCTCGGCGATCATGGCGTTCTGGCTTTCCTCCCCGCTGATCGACCCGTCGACGGCGCTGATCACCGCCGCCGCGCTCGGCTGGGACTTCGCGGCGGGCAAGACGGTCGCGGCCATCGGGTTGGGGCTGTTCGGAGGATTCGGCGTCCGCCTGCTGGCGCGGCTCCCGGCTTTCGCGGAACCGCCGCAGGAAGGCGCTGGCTGCCGCGCCTGCGAAACGGACCTCGCGGCGGGCGGCACGGTCTGGCGGTTCTGGGAAGAGGCGCCCCGGTTGTCGATTTTCCGCGGCGAGGCGTTCGCGAACGCGCGCTTTCTCGTGAAGTGGCTGGCGCTCGCCTATGTGCTGCAGGCCTTGCTCGTCGTCTACGTGCCCGCCGATGCGATCGCGAAGGTCGTCGGCGGGGACGGCTTCGTTCCCATCGCGATCGGCGCGCTGGTCGGCGCGCCGGCCTACCTGAACGGCTATGCCGCGCCGGCCCTCGTCGCGGGCCTCATGCAGCAGGGCATGAGCGCGGGCGCGGCGATGGCGTTCATGGTCGCGGGGTCGGTGAGCTGCATTCCGGCCATGGTCGCGGTGTGGTCGCTGGTCCGCCGGCAGGTGTTCGCCGCCTATGTTGGGTTCGGACTCGCGGGCGCCATCGCGAGCGGCGCGCTGTTCGGCGCACTCGTGGCATAGACTCGCGCCCCGGAAGGTTTCGTCGCATATCGCGTTGCTCTAGCCTGCGCCCCGACCGGAGGGGCGATGGGCAAGCTGTTCGACCGCTACGCGGCGCTGAGCGAGGGGCTGATCTACGAGCACGACGCCTATGAGCGCCGGCCGGGCGTCGATCCCGAGCTGATCAGCCACGGGCTCGAGCCGGTCACCGAGCTCGAGCGGCGCGGCATGG
>JAPPHW010000389.1:17161-33187 GCA_028820945.1 Defluviicoccus sp. | reverse complement strand
TCAGGTCCGACGCCCGCTTCTGCACCACCTCCAGGCCGAGCCGCTCGGCCAGGTAACGGACCAGGGCGCTCTTGCCCGTCCCCGGCGGTCCCTGGAGACACAGGGAGAAGCGCCGTTCGTCGCTGCGCGCGAGCCGGTCCGCGAGTACGCGCGGATCGACGTCCGCGCAGACGAGTGCGAGATCGAAGCGGGCGGGTGTCCCTTCAGGGGGCCTCGCGCACGACAGCACCCGCGACAGGCTGTGCACGCCGCGTCGCACGGTCTCGATGCCGCCGCCGCCGAGCCGCGCCGCAGCGGTGGCGCCGGCTGCGACACCCGGCGTTGCCTCGAACTCCGAGGCAAGAGCCTGCGCCTCGTGCGGCTGCGCCTCGATGCCGTGGCGCTCGAGCTGGCGCGTCCAGATCCGCGCTCGAACCCGCGCGGTCGGCGGGCGTAGCTCCATGGCGAACATCATGCGCCGGAGAATGGCGCGGCTGACGCTCGCGGCGTCGTTCATGGTCCACAGGGTGGGGGCCGGCGCCTGCTCCAGCAGCCGATGCATGAAGACCTTCGAGCCGCCGTCCCGGAAGCGGGGACCGGAACGGAACGGGCGCCCGAGGAACGCGAGGCCCGCAAGGGAGTCCGAGAGCAGGTCCTCCATCTCGTCGAAGAGGAGCAGCGAGCGGCGGTTCCGGGCGAGCAGACGCTGGGCGAGCCGGAGCTCCTGCAGCCGCTCGCCGCGCACCGGCTCGCCGCCGTCCTCGTCGGACTCGCCGACGCTGAAGAGATGCACTCCGAGTCGTTCGGCCAGGACCTTGCAGAACTGGGTCTTGCCGGTGCCCGGAGGCCCATACAGGAGTACGTTCACGCCCGAAGCGCCGGAATCGAGCGCGCCCTTCAGCAATCGTTCGACGTGGTCGCGGTCGGCGGCGACGTGGTCGAAGTCCGACCACTCCAGCTCGCTCGCGGACGCGGCGCCGAGCAGCAGGTGGTGGACGTCGAGGCTCGCGTCGCCGGGCGCGGTGGCGAGCCGGTGCAGTCGGCTGACGATGTCCAAGTCACCGTCGCTGTCGATGGAGACGAGCCCCGAGCGGACGAGCGGCGCATCGTTTCGGAAACGGCGGTGGACGGTGTTCGCCGAGACGCCGAGGAGCATGGGCAACGCCGGTCCCTTGAGGTTCAGGGGGTTGAGGTGCCTGCCGGTGCGGCCGAATACGTCGTCGACCATGGACTCGATGATCGGCTGGGTGCGGTAGCGCAGCAGGAGCTCCAGGATGAGGAGATCGGTTCGGTTGAGGCCCGTCGCCCTCGCGAGGCGCCGGAGCCGCCGTGCGGTCCGATCGGATTGCGCCCTCTTCGTGGCCGCGCACTCCTCGCGCAAGGCTTCTTCGAGTCGCCGCCATGTCCGGGCGGACACTCCATCTTCGGGGTCGATTCGGCGCGTGCGGCCTCGCTTCCGCCCGATGCCGAACGCAGCCCGGTTCTCCCCGTCGGCGATCCATTCGATGAGCGCTGCCGCCTCCCGATCGCGGTGGTGAAGGCCCGAGGCGGCATTCGCGAGGTAGAAGGCGAGCAGACGTCGTTCACAGGCAGTCGGCATGGCTCTCTCCGGAAGGAGTGTGCGGAGAGAGGCTATCGCGCCGATACGTCAGATCCGGTCGTATTGTCCAAGTGTCGAGCGACGGCGTGCGCCGGTGTGGTGATTCTCGGCGCAAGGAGACGGTCTGGCCGACTTCGGGCGAATCTCCTATTGCGAGCGGTACCGCGTGAAGGGCCTCGATCGCAGCGCACAGTGCCGCGGCGGTAGCGGTCGGTAGACGCCCCTCGTTCCGCTCGTCTCGACGTCCCGGATGTGCCGGTTGCCGGGCAGGGAGTTTGTCCCGATGTGGGGTGCGTCCGATGGCCGACCGTCGGAGAGAACGACGGCTTCCGGCGGATCTTTCGATCGGCCGCCAACTGATTTTGCAATCAGCCGGCGAGTAAACTTTCAACTGGCCGATAGACAACCTTCCAATCAGACGAAAGAAAACGTTACGATCAGCCGATGTCCGCACCAACCTTCTATCCTCGATCGATCGAGCGCCGACTCGCGGAGGCGCTGGAAGACTCGCCGGTCGTGCTGATTCACGGTCCGCGCCAATGTGGCAAGACGACGCTTGCCCAGTTCACCTGCGCCCCGAACTACTTGACGTGGGGTGGCGACTCTCTCACATGGGGTGGCAATCGACTGAACTGGGGAGGGTCCCCGCAGCATCGAGACTACACCTACATCAGCTTCGACGATGCCGGGGTGCGAGAAGGTGCGCGTGCCGACCCCCTGGGCTTCGTTGCAGACCTGCCCGAGCGCGTGGTTCTGGACGAGATACAGCGCATCCCGGACCTGTTCGAAGCCATCAAGGTGGAAGTGGATCGCCGCCGCGTGCCGGGCCGCTTCGTTCTCACAGGATCCACCAACGTGCTGCTTCTCCCGCAACTGTCCGAGTCCCTGGCGGGTCGCCTGCAAGTCGTTCGGCTGCATCCGTTGGCGCAGTACGAGCTGGCGGCTCGATCGGCCGCTTCACCTCCCGAGGCCGGATTCCTGCATGCGCTGTTCGCAGACGGATTCGCAGTCCATCGTGCTGAACGACTGGGCGATCGGCTCATCGAAAGAATCGTCGCGGGAGGGTTCGCTCCGGCGCTGAAGCGCCCGACGGCCAGACGCCAGGCCGGCTGGTACCGCGACTATGTCGAGGCGTTGATCCAGCGCGACGCGCGGGACATGGCACGCATACGTTCGCTCGACATCCTGCCCAGGCTGCTGAGCGCCACCGCCTCGCAGACGGCCCGGCTCTTCAATCTCGCGGATCTTGCTGCACCGTTCCAGGTCAGCCGCCCGACAATCGGCGACTACGTGACGCTGCTGGAGAGGCTGTTCCTGCTGGAACGCCTTCCGTCCTGGCACAACAACCGTCTGAGTCGTCTGGTCAAGAGCCCGAAGCTGCACGTGGCCGATACCGGCCTTGCCGCGGCGCTTCTTGGCGCGGATACGGGGGCGCTCAAGGCCGATCGGGCGCTACTGGGGCAGCTCCTGGAAACATTCGCGTTTCAGGAGCTGCGCAGGCAGGCGAGCTGGCACGATGCGCCGATTTCGTTCTTCCACTTCCGCGACAAGGACGGTGTCGAGGTGGATATCGTCGTCGAGCTTGGATCGCGAGCCGTCGCGGGCGTGGAGGTCAAGGCGGCGGCGACGGTGACCCGCCGGGACTTCCAGGGGCTGCGCAAGCTGGCGAGCGCCGCCGGGGACCGGTTTGCGCATGGCGTGGTGCTCTATGACGGCGAAGCTGGCATCCCCTTCGGCGATCGCCTTCATGCCGTGCCGATTCGCCGGTTGTGGGAGACTCCGTGAACGACTTCAGCGAGAAGGCGCTGCGCAGGGCCATGGGTCTCGACGAGGGTTCGCGGGCGATCGCCATCGGGAGCGAACGAGCGACCGATGCCGAAACATGCGAGCACGTGGCGGGACGGCCCAAGGAGGAGGTTCGAGGATGAGCAGCGTCGTCGCGGCCGGCCATGCGCTGACCGTCGGGGCCGCGGAGGACGTGCTCCGCGCGGGCGGCAACGCCTACGACGCGGCCATCGCCGCGCTCGCGACGAGCTTCGTGGCCGAGCCGGTGCTCTCCTCGCCCGGCGGAGGCGGCTTCCTGCTCGCGGTGCCGGCGGGCGAACGGCCCCGGACGTACGACTTCTTCGTGCAGACCCCGCGCCGTCGCCGTCCCGGCGACGACATCGAGTTCTATCCGGTGATGGCGGACTTCGGCCCCACCCGGCAGGAGTTCCACATCGGCCGGGGCACGGTGGCGACGCCGGGCATGATTCGGGGGATCGCGGAGGTCCACGCCGACCTCGCGACGGTTCCGCTGCGCGAGCTCGTGGCGCCGGCCTGCCGGCACGCCACCGAAGGGGTCGCACTGAGCGGGATGCAGGCGTACCTGCAGGGCGTGGTGGAGGCGATCATCGGCGCGAGCGAGGCGTCGCGTTCGATTTTCTCGAGCGTCGAGGCGCCGAAGCGGCTGGCGCGTGCCGGCGAGCGCCTGGTGAACCCGATGATCGCGGACGCCCTGGAGGCGATTGCCATCGAGGGCGCGGATCTGTTCTACCGGGGCGAGATCGCCGCGTCGCTCGTCTCGGACCTGGTGTCCGGCGGCCATCTCGAAGCGGGTGACCTCGCCGGCTACCGGGTCGAGAAGCGTGAGCCCCTGTCGCTGGAGTATCGCGGGGCGCGCGTCCTCACCAATCCGCCGCCGTCGTCCGGTGGAGCCCTGATCGGATTCGGCCTCGACATGCTCCGCGCTCACGATTTCGGCGCCGGGCCCTTCGGCTCCGCCGCGCACCTCGGGCTCCTCGCGGCGGTGATGGAAGCGACGTCGGCGGCGCGCATCGAGCATTCCATCGCGGCGCTGGCATCCCTAGACGCCGACTCCGTCGCGCGCTGGCGGGAGCAGGTCGCGGGACGCACGCGCGCGTTCCGGGGCACCACCCACGTAAGCGTCATCGACGCGGCGGGGAACATTGCGAGCGCAACCGTCTCCAACGGCGAAGGGTCGGGCTACGTGATTCCGGGAACCGGCATCGTCATGAACAACATGCTGGGCGAGGACGATCTCAATCCGGGCGGGTTTCATCGGTGGACACCCGACGAGCGCATGACGTCGATGATGGCGCCTACCGCGCTCGCCTGGCGCGACGGTCGCCGGGTCGCGACCGGGTCCGGGGGTTCGAACCGCATTCGCACCGCGCTGCTCCAGGTGCTGGTCGATCTCGTGGACTTCGCGATGGAGGTGGAGGATGCGGTCGCCGCGCCGCGGATCCACGTCGAGGATTCGTTCCTCAGCGTCGAAGGCGGGTTCGACCCCGAGCGCATCGCCCCGGTGCTGGAGGCGTGGCCCGAGCACCAGGTGTGGGAGACGGCGAACATGTTCTTCGGGGGCGCGCACACCGTCGCGTCCGGCCCGCGGGGCGTCGAGGGAGCCGGTGATCCGAGACGCGACGGAGCCTGCGCGATCGTGGCCTGAGTCCGCGTGGCGGCCGTCCGCCCGCACCCGAAACCGCTCCGGTCGCGCGCCGCTCGGTGACACTGCGCCATCCGTCACGGCGGCGGCGCGCGCCTGGACGCCTCAAGGCGCCGTCATCCCTACGATTGAGCCGAGTTTTGCGCGAGGTGTCCCGGGAGCGCGGGCGTCTCGCCCGCAAGTGGGCCGAAGGCCCACAGGTGTTCCGAAGGCCCGACGGTGTGTTGAAGCGGGCAAGATGCCCGCGCTCCCGGGAAAGGCACCACATGCCTTGTCGGTCCGAGGCGCAGCCTCGCTGGTCACAGCTTCGGCGGCATCTCCGCCGGAAGGTCGCCGTTGCGGAAGGTGAGATCGCGCTGTGCGCGCATGGCCTGCTTCATGCTCTCGATGAACATCCCCGACGGCTCCAGCCGCGTCGAGTCCGTCTCCGCGGCGACATGGCTCCCGTCCGCATTGCGGTTCACCGTCCACACGTCGACGCCGATGCCTACGCCCGTCGACTGGTACTCGATGTTCATCTGCACGGTCCAGTAAGCGGCGAAGATCGCCTCGCGCAGCGGCGGTAGGTGGCCCGGCTGGGGCCAGAACACGTCCCAGATGAACCGGATGAAGGGGTCGGCGTTGATCTTTCCGGAGCCGGCGGTCACGTAGGGGAGGTTCTCGTTCAGGCAGTAGATGGAGCCGTCCCAGTCCACGTGACACAGGCGAAGGCCGTCGGCGAACGGGATGCACGCGAGCGAGCAGGCCAGCGCGTTGTTCTCGGCGCCGGGAATGACGTACCTCGTCTTCTCCGCCATCTGGAGCGTCGGCGTGACGACAACGCGGATCGCCTGCTCCATCGCAGGCAGGTGCTCGGCGTAGGGGCGGGCCTTGAGCTCGGTGTGGTGGGTCTCGAACACCGAGCGAATCTTCTGCCCGAGCGCGAGGGAGCCGCTGGACGCAATCAGGCTGTCGCCGCCGATGGGCGCGATCTTGAGCATCGGAAGTCCTACGTGCCCGACCGTGACCTGGCGATCCGCGGCGATCGCCGCCCCGTCGCTCGCCAGGATACCGACGAGGACGGTCACGGACCGCGGAACACGCTGTTTACCGCGAACTCCGGATACGCCGCGTACACGCTGCGCAGCAGCTCCGGGAACGACTTCCTCCTGACCCACTTCACCACCCGGCCGAGGTAATCGGCGAGCCGCGCGTCCGCATCGCTCTCCAGCGCGAGCGCGGCGTTCCGGCCGGGTTCGGTGATCGTCCAGGTCTTCCAGCTTCGGTCCGGGTTCCACTCTCCCCTGACGTGACCCAGGCTCGTCATTCGGCGCAGATCGGCGTAGATCGCCGCGTCGAACGGCCCGTAGTCGTAGGGCTGGAACGAGTAGAAGTTCGTGCCGACCGCGTCGACGGCTTCCTGCCCGAACAGGAACATCGCCTTCTGGATCTGGACGGGGCTCATCGCGCCGCCGGGGGACTTCGACAGCGCGAGCAGCAGCCAGTCTTGACGTGTGAGCATCGTGCGGTACCCCCTTCGTGGGCTTCCCCGGAGCGGAAGGCGCCGCCACCATGACACCCGACGCGGACGCGGGTAAATCAGCCAAGTGCGCGCGGTTTGTAGGATTCCGTCGCATCGAGCCGTCGCCGCAGGGGGGGACGGGAGAAGTTCGGCTCAGTGCTGTGCCGCGGGCACCCACGCGGTGGTGCGTCCTCCAATCGTCACGTGCTCGATCGGCTGGCCGCGCGCCGTCCTCGCGTCACTGCGCCTGCCCCAGCGCCGGTGGAACAGCCATGACCGCGGATAGAGCGAATCGTCGGCGTTCGCGCCGACCGCGCGCCTGACGATGGCGGCGAGCCTGGCTCGCACGCGCCTCGCTTCCGCGTCGGTCAGCGAGGATGCCCGGCGCCGCGGATCGATGCCGGCCTGGTAGAGCACCTCGTCCGCGATCCAGTTGCCCACGCCGGCCGCGAACGACTGGTCCAGCAGGAGCGACTTCACGTTGGCGGACCGCGCCCGCAGCATGTCGGAGAACCGCTTCGGCGCCGGCATCGCCAGCAGGGGGTCGAAGCCGAGCCTGGCGACGGGCGGCTCGCGCGCGGGCTCGTCACGCAGGAGGATGCGGCCGAGTCGGCGCCCGTCGGTCATCGCCAGCTCGCCACCGTCGTCCAAGCGCATGCGGATCTTCGCGAAACGGGGCGGCCACGCCGCCGGCTCCTCCCGCGGCCCCGACTTGAGCTGCAGCGGCGCCGTCTCCGGGGTCCTGAACCCGCCGGTCATCCCGAAGTGGAACAGCGGGTGCGGCGGGGCGCTCAGATCGAGCCAGAGCTGCTTGCCCCAGCGCCGTGCCGCCTCGACCCGCTTGCCCTCCAGCGCGCGGCGCCATGCGCGCGGCGCGACCAAGTCGAACACGATCCCGTCGTCCGCGCACCACACGTGCTCGATACGCCGCCCGACCGCCACGGATTCGGCAAGCCTGCGTCCACGTTCGACCTCCGGCAACTCCGGCATGTTCGTTCCCCCGCCGCTTCCTCGCCGCGGCCATGGTAGCGTGGCTGGTCCCGGCACCGATGCTGCTCCGTGTTGCGTTGTTGGCGCCGGAGCCGCGTGCGAGACTCGCGGTCCGGCCCGTTGCCGGCAGTTCGGGGAGATCCGCCGTGACCAGTCGCTTCCGCGCGTATCTGCGCCGGTTCCGATGAACGACGCAGGCGCCGGCGCAACCGGCCGCACGCGGGTGCGCATCGACATCTTCTCCGACACCATCTGCCCTTGGTGCTGGATCGGAAAGCGGCGGCTCGAGCGCACGCTGGATGCGCGTCCGGACCTCGAAGCCGAAGTGGTCTGGCACGCATTCCAGCTCAATCCGACGATGCCGGCCGAGGGCATGGACCGCACGGCGTACCTCGAAGCGAAGTTCGGCGGCGCCGACAACGCCCGCGCCACCTACGGCCGGGTGATGGCCGAGGGCGCGCGCGAGTCGCTTCCGTTCGACTTCAGCGCGATCCCGCGCACTCCCAACACCCTCGATTCCCATCGGCTGGTGCGCTGGGCTGCGGGTCAGCCGACGGGCCAGACGCCGATGGTCGAGGCGCTGTTCGACGCCTACTTCGCGCGCGGGCAGGACGTGGGGGACGCGGAGGTGCTGGCGCGCGTCGCAGCCGGGGCCGGCTACGACGAGTCGGGGGCGCGCGAGCTGCTGGCGGGCGACGAAGGGCGCGCCGAGGTGACCGGCGAGGACATGCGGGCCCGTGGCGCGGGCATCACCGGCGTTCCGTGCTTCATCCTCGACGGCAAGGTGGCGGTTCCCGGCGCGGTGGAGCCGGACGTGTTTCTTCGGGTGTTCGAGGAGCACGGCATCGGAGTCGCGTCCGCGGACACGGGCTGACCGTACATTGCCGCACTCCGCTCCGGCCCGGAGCCTCCGGCAGCAGCTCAGGCGACCCTGGCGCCCCGCATCGAGGGAAGCCCGAGAATTCCCCGCGCCTCTTCCACCGTGGCGACCTGCCCTCCGAGCTCCCGGATGATGCGCACGCCCTTCTCCACGAGATCGCGGTTGCCCTTGCACTTGACGCCGCGATCGAGGTAGACGGCATCCTCCATCCCGATCCGGCAGTGTCCACCGAGCAGGTACGCCTGCGCGAGCATCGGAAACGCCCACCGGCTGGCGCCGAACGCCGCCCACTCGCAGCTCGCGGGCAGCAGCGACTTCGCGTACAGCATCGTCTCGCTGCCCGGAGAGAAGCCGTACTTCACCCCGGTGACGATCTGGAAGAGCGTCGGCTCGCGCAGGGTCCCGTCCCTGATCAGCTCGTGCGCGAGCTGGATGTCGCCGCTGTCGAAGACTTCAAGCTCCGGTTTCACGCCGGCCGCGTAGATGCGCTCGGCCATGATGCGGATGTTTCGCGGGCTGTTGATCACCGCCCCGCCGCCGAACCACATCGTGTTCAGGTCCAGGCTGCAGATCTCGGGCTTGAGCTCCACGACGTGCTCGGTACGGATCTCCGGCGTGGTCAACATCGTCGCGGGGGCCGCCACCTTCGGGTCGTCGTCGCTCGGCACGAACCGCCCGCCGGGGCCGGTGGTGAGGTTGATGATGAGGTCGGTGTCGCTCGCGCGGATGCGCCTGACCACCTCGCGGTAGTACTCGATCTCCATGCTCGGCCTGCCGGACTCGGGATCGCGCACGTGGATGTGGCAGATGGCGGCGCCGGCCTTCGCCGCGGCGATGCAGTCGCCGGCGATCTCCGCCGGCGTGACGGGCAGCGTCTCGTTGTGCTGGCGCGTCGTGTGGCTGCCGGTCACTGCGCAGGAGAGAATGGTGGGCTTCATGGTCGGTCCTCGGGTCGGTCGGGTTGCGTACGAATCGGCGGGGGGCCAACGGATAGTACCAAGTGTGCTCCCACTCCGGGCGGACTGGCGAGAACGGACACTACGGCGCCGGAGCCACCTGCGGCTCGCGGGGAGCCACCGAGATGTCGCGTGACGATTCCGCGCCCGACCATCCCGTCGGCCGCACGACGTCGGTACGTGGAACTACGGATGCCGCTCCCGACAGCCATTCGAGACATCGATTTGGATCGGATGCATCAGGCTGTCCACAACGAAAACGGCGTGTGTTCCATTCCATGGAATGAGGACCGTTCGAGCCCGAATTCAATCGTTATTCTGCATGGACAACACGGGAGTTCGGCTTTACGATTCATCGGCAACGGGCGCAGGTTCCACTTCTCCAATTCTCGGGGAAGCGATCCCACGCTCCGCGAGCGTTCATCAGGACGCAGGGGATTGACGGCCATCGCGGGGTTGCAACGCCTGGGTTCCGCACGGATCACCTGCAACCGACCATGGGTATGACCTGAAAAGGAGCCTTTCATGAAACCAAGAACGACAGTAGCCGTCGGAGCGCTCGCGCTCGCGTTCGGTGTCGCCGGCAGCGCGCAGGCCGGAACCCTCGAGGACGTACAGGCCCGTGGCGTATTGAACTGCGTCGTAAGTACAGGCATCGCCGGATTCGCGTACCCGGACGACGCCGGGAAGTGGCACGGTTTCGACATCGACTTCTGCCGCGCCACCGCCGCCGCCGTGCTCGGCGACGCGGATGCCATCAAGGCGGTCACCTCCACCGGCAAGACCCGCTTCACCAAGCTGAATGCCGGCGAAGGCGACGTGCTGTGGCGCAACACCACCATCACCTTCTCGCGCGACGTCGGCGTGAAGCTGCGCTTCCACGGCGTCAACTACTACGACGGCCAGGGCTTCATGGTGCGCAAGGATCTCGGAGTCTCCAGCGCCACGGAGCTTGACGGAGCTTCCGTCTGCATCCAGACCGGCACCACCACCGAGCTGAACCTCGCCGACTACTTCCATGCCAACGGCATGAAGTACGAGGCGGTGACCATCGAGACCAACGACGAGGCGCGGCAGAACTATCTCGCCGGCCGCTGCGACGTGTACACGACGGACGCATCGGGCCTCGCCGCCACCCGCTCGACCTTCACCGATCCCGAGAATCACGCCATCCTTCCCGAGATTATCTCCAAGGAGCCGCTCGGTCCCGCCTCGCGCCACGGCGACGACCAGTGGTCGGATATCGTGACCTGGGTGCTGAACGCGACCGTCACGGCCGAGGAGAAAGGGGTCACGATGGCGAACGTGGACGAGATGAAGTCGTCCAAGGATCCGGAAGTGCTGCGGTTGCTTGGTGTGGAAGGCAACCAGGGCGCGGAGCTCGGCCTGAGCGCCGACTGGGCCTACAACATCATCAAGTCGGTCGGCAACTACGGCGAGATCTTCGAGCGCAACATCGGCGTGAACACGCCGATCGGCCTGGAGCGCGGATACAACGCGCTGTGGACCAACGGAGGCCTGCAGTACTCGCCGCCGTTCCGTTGAGCATGAAACGGGCCTGACCCGAGTCTGAGACGCGGGGGGGGGGGGGGGGGGGGGGGGGCGGGGGCGGGCCCGCCGGCGCCCGCCCGCGGGCGGGGGGGGGGGGGCCCCACCACCCCCCCCGCCCCCAAACCCCCCCCCGGGGCCCCCTCCCCCCCCCCCCCCTGGGGTTCCCCTATCCCCCGGCCCCCCCCCGTTGCTCCCCCGCCGGGGGGGGGGGGTCCCCCCCCCGGGCGCGCCTTCACCGGGGAGCCATCGATGGCGGCAGTCGCTCCCATCGAACCGACCGGCTCGATCGTTCGCCTCTGGCGGAACAAGGAGGCGCGGTCGGTCATCGTGCAGATCGTCACCGTGGCGGTGGTATGCGCACTGGTGGCGATCGGACTGCACAACGTGGCCGTCAACCTCGAAGCGATCGGAAAGGAATTCAGCTTCGATTTCCTGACCGCCCCCGCCGCCTACGACATCACCTTCTCCCCCTTCATCGACTACAACTCCCGCGAAACCCACCTGGTCGCGGCGGCGGTCGGAATCCTGAATACCCTGCTGGTCGCGGTGTGCGGCATCGCGTTCGCGACCGTGCTCGGCTTCACCATGGGCGTCATGCGGCTGTCCAGCAACTGGCTGATCAGCAGGATGGTCTACGTCTTCATCGAGTTCACCCGCAACGTCCCGGTTCTGCTGCACATTCTTCTCGTCCACGGAATCGTGGTGACCACCCTGCCGGCGGCGCGCAAGGCGATCAACATCGGGGACACGATGTTCCTCTCCAATCGCGGCTTCTATGTGCCGGCGCCGGTGCTGGAAGACGGAGCCGGCATCGTCGGCGCGGTGCTTCTGGTCACCGTCATCGCCGCGATCGCATTTCGCCGGTGGGCGAAGCGGGTTCAGGACGAGACGGGGAAGATCTACCCGGTCTTCTGGATCTCCGCCGGAGTCATCGTCGGCGCGACCGCGGTGGCGTTCCTCGCGATGGGCATGCCCCTGTCCTGGGACGTGCCGGCGCTCAAGGGATTCAACTTCCGGGGCGGGATGGCGCTGAAGCCCGAGTTCCTCGCCCTGTGGCTCGCGCTCTCCTACTACACCGCCTGCTTCATCGCCGAGATCGTGCGCGCCGGCATTCTCGCGGTGAGCCACGGACAGACCGAGGCGTCGTACGCGCTGGGCCTGCGGCCGAACCGCACCCTGCAGCTCGTGATCATCCCGCAGGCGATTCGCATCATCGTGCCGCCGCTCGTCAGCCAGTACCTGAACCTCACCAAGAACTCCTCGCTGGCCATCGCCATCGGCTACATGGACGTGGTCGCCACCATCGGCGGCATCTCGCTCATGCAGACCGGCAAGGAGGTGGAGACGATGATCATCGTGCTCGGGGTGTACCTCGTCTTCTCGCTGACGATCTCGGCGTTCATGAACTGGTTCAACCGCAGCATCAGGTTCAAGGAGCGGTAGCGTGCCGGCCGGACGATCTCATCCACTTGCGCGGCGCCGCGGCGGCCCGTCATGACCGATTCGACGACGCCCTCGCAATACGTCCCCGGGACCCACCCGGATCTGCCCCCGCCGAGGCGGACCACGGGCGTCGTCGGATGGGTGTACAAGAATCTTCTCTCGTCTCCCCTGAACATCGCGCTGACCGTGTTCGGGATCTATGTCCTCTACCTCATCGTTCCACCGATGGTGGAATGGGCGCTCCTGAAGTCCATCTGGACGGCCGAGAACCGCAACGAGTGCTGGGGCAAGATGGAGGTGCCGGAGGAGGCGGCCTGCTGGGCGTTCATCAAGGGACGGGTGAACCTCTTCATCTACGGGTTCTACCCCGTGGCGGAACGCTGGCGTGTCGACCTGTCGTTCGTGCTGCTGGTGTTCGCGATCCTGCCGGTGCTCTACGACAAGCTGCCGGGCCGCAGGCACTGGTTCTGGTACGTGGCGGCGTTCCCGTTCCTGGTGGGCTGGCTGCTGGTGGGCGGATTCGGTCTCACGCCGGTGGAGACCGACCAGTTCGGCGGCTTCATGCTGACCCTCATCATCGGGGTCACCGGGATCTCGTTCTCGCTGCCGATCGGCATCGCCCTCGCGCTGGGACGCACGTCCGACCTGCCGGCGGTGCGCATCCTGTGCGTGCTGTTCATCGAGTTCATTCGCGGCGTGCCTCTCATCGCCCTGCTGTTCGTCGCGTCGACGATGCTCAACTACTTCCTCCCGCCGGGCACCACCTTCGACCTGCTCATGCGGGTGCTGATCATGGTGACGCTCTTCTCCGCCGCCTACATCGCGGAGGTCGTGCGCGGCGGCCTGCAGGGCATTCCGAGCGGCCAGTTCGAGGCCGCGGACTCGCTGGGTCTCTCGTACTGGAAGGCGCAACGGCTGATCATCCTGCCCCAGGCGCTGAAGATCTCGATCCCCGGCATCGTCAACACCTTCATCGGGCTGTACAAGGACACCACCCTGGTGCTCATCATCGGCATGCTGGACCCTCTGGGCATCGGCCGGGCGTCGCTCGCCGACGCGGAGTGGGCGGGGCTCGCCCGCGAGGTGTACCTCTTCATCGCGATCTTCTTCTTCCTGTGCTGCTTCGGGATGTCGCGCTACTCGCTGTACCTGGAGCGCAAGCTGCACACCGGTCACGAGCGCTAGTGGACGCCTGCCGTTCTCCGGAACCCATGAGGGGCGGTCTTGCGCCCGTACTCTCCTCGCATCGGTTCGGCCGGGGCCACCGAGTGGAGCGCCGAACGTTCCCGTCCGAGCGGGACGCGCATGCCGGACCTGGCCGAATTCGAACCACCGACACGGGAGCCTGAATCATGGCGAACGCAGATCAAGCGGCGGGCGGGCAGCGGCTCGATTCGAACGCGGAGACCTCCGACAGCACCATCTCGATCCAGGGCATGCACAAGTGGTTCGGCGAGTTCCACGTGCTCAAGGACATCAACCTGGAGGTCAGCCGCGGCGAGCGCATCGTCATTTGCGGGCCGTCGGGCTCGGGCAAGTCGACGCTGATCCGCTGCATCAATCGGTTGGAGGAGCACCAGCAGGGCAGCATCGTCGTCGACGGCACGGAGCTCACCAGCGATTTGAAGAACATCGAGATCATCCGCTCGGAAGTCGGCATGGTGTTCCAGCACTTCAACCTGTTTCCCCACCTCACCGCGCTGGAGAACTGCACCCTGGCGCCGATCTGGGTACGCAAGATGCCGAAGGCGGAGGCGGAGGAGGTCGCGATGCGCTACCTCGAACGGGTGCGCATCCCCGAGCAGGCGCTCAAGTATCCGGGCCAGCTCTCCGGTGGCCAGCAGCAGCGGGTCGCGATCGCACGCTCGCTGTGCATGAACCCGCGCATCATGCTCTTCGACGAGCCGACCTCGGCGCTCGACCCGGAGATGATCAAGGAGGTGCTGGAGGTCATGGTGGAGCTCGCCGAGAGCGGCATGACGATGCTGGTGGTCACCCACGAGATGGGCTTCGCCACCGCGGTCGCGAACCGCGTCATCTTCATGGACGGCGGCGAGATCATCGAGCAGAACGAGCCCAACGAGTTCTTTACCAACCCGCAGCACGACCGCACGAAGCTGTTCCTGAGCCAGATCCTGTCGCACTGACTCCGCGCCGGTCGCGCGGCTTCCGGAACTTCAGCTCAATCCCGACGACGCGGCTGGGCTGCGGCGCCCGGCGGCTTGCCGTACGTTTGCGCCACATCCATAGCCTACGGAACCTCCCCTCTTCGTATACTAGGCCTTGCCAAGCCTCGAATTTCCGTTCGAGCGTCAAGCCCCGAAAGGAGAAGACACCATGAAATTCAAGTACATCGTCGCCGCCGCAGCGCTCGCGACCCTTCCGCCGTCGGCATGGGCCGAGTGCAAGGTCGACGGCTCCGGCGAAGTCAACGTGCTCTCGAACTTCTTCGAGACGCTCGAGCTGCTTGCCAACACCATGAAGGAGTGCGAACGCGAGGGACTCGTGGTCGACGCCAAGTTGACCACCGAGCACCGGTCCGAGACCGAGCAGTCGTTCGCCGCGGCCACCTCGCCCTACGACACCGCCGCCGTCGCCAACAGCTCGATCACCCTCCTCCAGGCGCGCGGCCAGCTTCGCCCGCTGAACGACCTCGTCGACAAGTACCGCGACACGTACAACATCGAGGACCAGATGCTCATCCGCTTCGGCGACGACATCATGGCCGTCGCCTTCATGGTGAACGCTCAGCACTTCTACTACCGCAAGGACCTCTTCGAGGAGCACGGGATCGCCGTCCCCAAGACCTACGATGAACTCCTTGCGGCGGCAAAGACCCTGAAGGAGGCCGGGGTCGAGCATCCCTACGGAGCCGCCTTCGGCAATAGCTGGGAGCTCGCGAACGAGTACGTGAACCTCCTGCTCGCAAATGGCGGACAACTCTTCGATCCCGTGACCTCGGAGCCCGCGTTCGAGTCCCCGGAAGCGGTCGAGGCGCTCGAGATCATGGGAGAGCTCTTCAAGTACATGTCCCCGAACGCGATGTCGATGGACTTCGGCGGCGTGAAGCGACAGCTCCAGCAGGGCGACATCGCCATGGCGATCCAGTGGGGCGACCAGGCGCCGACGATGGACAATCCCGACGAGAGCACCGTCATCGGCAAGATCGGCTACGCCCCCGCGCCGGCCACACGGGAGGGCGGGCCGCCCGCCTCCACCTTCTGGTGGGACGGCTACGTGATCCCGAAGAACCTGGACGGCGATCCGGACGTCACCTTCCAGGTCGTCATGCATGCGCTCCGGGCCGAGACCGTGGAGCAGAACAACGACACCACGCTCTGGATCCGTTCGAACTACAAGCCGACGAAGTACACCGCCGCGATCACCGAGACCGTGGTCGCCGGCGCTCCCCCGTATCCGATGAACCCGCAGTCCTCCCTCGCGCACAGCTCGCTCGGGGAGAACATCTCCGACTTCATTACCGGCAAGGAGTCGGCGGCCCAGTCGCTCGCCGACGCGGCCAAGGCGTACCGGGCCGCGGCGAGGGAGCAGGGCCTCATCGCAAACTGAGCACCCGCCGCGCCCCCCCCGCGCCCCCCCCGGCCGGGGGGGGGCCGGGGCGCCGGCGGGGGGGCGGGGGGGCCGGGGGGGGGGGGAAAAAAATGACTGCTTGTGTGG